>DIKC01000078.1 GCA_002421565.1 Desulfobulbaceae bacterium UBA5628
TAGGCCACCAGGGTGGAGGAAAGCCAGATTTCGCTCTCCAGCCGGATCTGGCGCTGATCGTCACTGGCCGGATCCCAGAAACGCAACACCCGTACCCCGGTGCGGGCCGCCAGGGTCAGCAGAAACAGCACCACCAAACCGGCCAGGCTGAGGGCCAGACTCCAGGCGTCAAGGAACATCGATCCGCCCGTCGCTGACCCCGACCACCCGGTCCACGGCCGGATGTTGCGCCACCAGGGGATCGTGGGAGGTGATGACAATGGTTTTGCCGGCTGCCTTGAGGTCGGCCATGATTGCCATGAATTCCCGGCTGAGGGGGGTGTCGAGATGGGCAGTGGGCTCGTCGGCCAGGATCAGGGGCGGGTCGTTGATCAGGGCCCGGGCAATGGCGGCCCGTTGCAGTTCCCCGCCGGAAATGCTGCCGGCCGGAAAATTCTCCCGGTGGCTGATGGCCAGCCGTTCCAGCAATATCCCGGCCCGCTGCCGCCGTTGCCGCGGCCCCACCCCCAGGGGCAGCAACGGCAGGGTGACGTTCTCCAGCACCGAAAGCTGACTGAGCAGGTTGAAGCGCTGGAAGATAAAGCCGATCATTTGCCGGCGGTGGATGGTGAGGAAACGATCCGGCAGCCGGGCCAGTTGTTTGCCGCCGATGGCGGCCCGGCCGCTGGTGGGGGGAAAAACACAGCCGATGATTCCAAGCAGGGTACTCTTGCCCGAACCGCTCGGCCCTTGCAGGCAGACCATGCTGCCGGCCGCCACCGTCAGGTTGATGTCGGTCAGGGCCTGCACCTGATTGGCCCGGCCCTGGTTGTAAATTTTATTTACTCCCGCCAGTTCGATCAGCATATTTTACCCGTTCAAGGCGTCTTCGGCCGGCACCACCGCTCCCCGCCAGGTGGGAATGACGGTGGCGGCCAGATAGGGCAGGACGGTGAGGACAAAGAGCAACAGCAGATCCTTGACCTCGATCCTGGGGGTCAGGGCAAAGGGCGGATGGATCACCGACCAGCCCACCAGCACCGGCCGGAAAAGGGCCGCCTCGAAAAAGACCACATGCAGCCAGGCCAAGGTGCAACCGGCGACAAAGGCGAGCAGGGCCACGATCAGGGCCTCCCAGCAGCGCACCAGCAGGAGATCGGCGGTCTCCCAGCCGAGGATTTTCAGGATTGCGATTTCCCGCCGCTCTTCCGGCGACAGGCCAGAGGCCTTGTCCCAGGCCAGGATTACGAAGGCGGCCAGGGCGGCCAGCAGGCAGACGGCGGCAAAACCGCTGCGCCAGCCGAAGACCACCCGGTAGGTCTGCTCGATCTGGGGCCGGGTCAGCACCCGGGTGTCGGGCAGGATGGCCGCGATTTTGCGGGCCAGATTGGTGATCTCCGCCGGGTTGTGGACATAAACGCAGAGATCGGTGGCGAGGTCGGCCGGAATCTGGAAGAGATCGCGGGCATCGGCCAGCGACATGGCGATCAGATCGGCGGTAAGGAGCGCGGTTTCGTCCCGGAAAACCCCGACCGTGCTCAGCAGCTTCAGGGAACGGTCGGGCCGGTGCAGGGCAAAAAGACTATGATCTGGAAAATCGTCCTCGACCGTTGGCGGAGCGACGGACAGCGCCAGGAGTTCCCGGATCGCGCCGCCCACCACCGCCTGGTTCGCCGCCGACCCTGGCCAGGCCCCGGCCAGCAGGGTCTGGACGAGATGCTCGCCCATCGGCATGGCGGCCGGATCGACCCCCAGCACCGTGTAATTGGCCTGAAATGGCTCGTCGAAATAATAGCCCCAGACCCGGGGGACGATTTTCTTGATTCCGAACAGGCGCGAGAGTTGTTCGCCATAGGCAACCGGAATCGCTTCCTGGCGGCCGGCCGACATTTTCTGGATCACGATTTCCGGGGTTTGCCGCAACACCGCGCCGGCGGTTTCGGTGAGGGCGGTGGTGACCAGGTGGAAAGAGGCGACCAGAAAGATCACCGCCGTAAAAACCACCAGCACGCTGCTGTTTTTAAGCCGCCGCCGCCACAACGAGGCGAGGGCGTAATCGAGCAGGTTGAGCTGTTTTTCAAGGGCGCTGTTCATGGGGAGCGGCGGAAAGCGGGCGGCGGCGCCCAAAAGGAGCCGGTGGGAAAATGGTCAATGGCGCCGGGATGATCCATGAAAGGGGCAAGCGAATCGCTCACCGCCGGATGGCGGGTGTAGCGGGCCTCGGTGGCCACCGCCAGGTCGGTCAATCCCAGAGCAGCCACCGTGATCTCCAGCAACGGCCGGGCTTCCCGCCATTGCCGCCGCCGCTCAAGGCTGATCCCGATCAGCAGCGCATCCACAAGCAACAGCAGGCCGAGTAGCAGGGCCAGAATCATGGCCGGCCGCATCAGCGCCCCTCCTTAATGGCCATGTCCCATCTTATGGCCGGCGCGCATGGACTCCACCCGTTCGGCGGTGATCGCTTCAAAGGTAAGCACTTCCTTGCCTTGGTGATCCTTGCGGAAATTCTCGGCCGCCTCGGCGCCGGCAAAGGGAATAAATTCATGGCCCATGGGGCCGGGCACCGAACTGCCCACCACGAAATGGGCCTTGGTGGCATCGATCCATTCCAGGGTGTAATAATCCCGGACCCAGATTTCGTTCACCAAAAAATCCTGGCCGCAGCCGCCGAATTTTTCCGGATTGAAATTGAAGGCGAGCATATCCTTCATTCCGTCAAAAAAACGAACCTTACCGTTGGTATAATGAATCTGGGTCACCCAGTTGGGATACTTGGCCACGAACATGCCGCAAACCGCGCAGCGCTCCTTGGCGCCGATCGCCTCCACCGCCACCGGCTCGGCCAGAGCCGACAAGGGCCAAAGCAGAAATCCGATCAGCAAGCAAACCCTTATCATCCGCATCGCGCCATCCTCCTGCTCAAAGTAACGGCTAAGCCGGACCGATCTCCTCCTGGAGCAGGCCCTGTTTCATCCGTACCACCCGGGGATTGTCCTGGCTGGCGGCCAGTTGCCGGTTGTGGGTCACCACCACAAAGGTCGTGCCCTGCCGGTTATATTCCCGAAATATCCGCAAGATATCCTGTTCCGTTTCTTCGTCGAGATCGCCGGTTGGTTCGTCGGCCAGAATCAATTCCGGATCGTTCATAAAGGCCCGGGCAATGGCGACCCGCCGTTGCTGGCCGCCGGAAAGCTGGGCCGGATAGGCCGCCAGCCGGTCTCCCAGACCGACCAGGGCCAAAAGCTCGGCCGCCTTTTGTTCCGCCCGCCCGTCCGGTTTACCCCGGCTGCGGCCAAAGGCAGCCGGCAACAGGAGATTCTCACGAGCGGTGAGCATGGGCAACAGGCTGGCGAACTGAAACATGAAGCCCACCTTGTCGCAGCGGTAATCGGCCAATTGATCGCTGTTCATGGTGTGAATATCGCGGCCGTTGAACAGCACCCGGCCGGAATCGGGCCGGGCGATGCCGCCGATCATCGACAGGAGAGTGGTCTTGCCGGAGCCGGAATGACCGATCACCGCCACCATCTCGCCCCGTTTGACGGTGAGCGACACCTCCCGCACCGCCGCCAGGGTCTGCTCGTCCACCCGGTAAACCTTGCCGACCCCTTCAATCACCAGTTGCGCGTTCATGCTCATCCGTCCCTATTCGCCCTTGATCACGGCCAGCGGCTCAAGCTTCTTGACCCGGTTGACCGGGGCCAGAGCCCCGGCAACGCAAATGCCGGTGCCGGTCAGCAGGCCCAGAACCGCGATCACCAAGCGTTCCAGGCCGCCTAAATCCACGGCCGCTTCCTGCATGATATTGAACATGTCAGCCAGCAAGAATGAAAAAATCGTGCCGCCGATCATCCCGGCCAGACTGCCGAGCAGGCCGATCAGCAACACTTCCTGGAGAAAAATCCGCATCACCAGGGATTCCCTGGCTCCGATCGCCCGCATGATTCCCACTTCCCGGGCCCGCTCATTGACCACCGCCGAAAAAACCGCCCAGGCCAGGAACAGGGCGAGCAGCGAGGCCAGCGCCACCGCCAGGGAGAAAATCCGACTGATATCCCCCAGGGCCCGGATCAACCCCTTGGCAATGTCCTTGCGGGCCACCGCGTCCACTTCCATGATCGTGCTTTCAATCACCTTGGCCACTTCGGAGGGATCATAACCCTTGTCCACCTTGGCGAAAATTGCCGAAATCTGGTCAGCGGTAATCGGCAGGTCCCCCCGGGCCAGGATCTTGTCCTTGTCCTCGGCCCGGATGAAAATCGCATGATCCAGGCCGGTGCCGGTTTTTTCCAGAGTGCCGACGATATGAAAACGGTTGCCGAGCAGATTGGTATCGATTTCCATCAGGCCGATATCGATATTCAAAAACGATTCATAACCGACAATCGCCTCGTCCGGCTCCAACGGACGGTTGATCGCTTTGGCCAGCCAGGGTTTGACGATAAAATCGCTTTCCTGGTCAAAGGCCACGATCAGGGCCTCCGGCACGTCGCAGCAGACCCCTTGGATACTGACCAGATAGGTCTGGGGCGAGAGCTCGGCGACACCCTCGATCGCCCGCACCCGCTCGATCAGGGCTTTATCCATGTAAAAGGACTTGGCGTTGGACTCCAGCAGCACCTCCTCGGCCAGCCCCCTGGTGCCTTGCGGCAGGATCAGGAGATCGGCCCCCAGGCGCCGGGAGGTGAGATCAATGCCGCTGTTTACCCGCCGGACAAAGGAAAGGGCAAAAATCAGCATGAAAACCAGCAGCCCGATCGCCACCATCAGGATGGCGGTACGAAGCGGCTTGCGGCTGACGTTGCGGAGCGCCAGGGTAGAGACGGTAAATTCTTTGGACATGCCGACCAATTTATCCCGGATATTTTCCGAAAGCAAAAAATATTGCCCCGGCGACCAGGCGGCCACCGGGGCAATCTCCAACAAATGCCGCCTGAATTACATTTTCAACTTGCCGTCAATACCGCAGAGGATGGCATTGCCCTTGACGCCCATATCCTTGTGGCAGGCGTAGCAAACCGAGACCGGCTGGCCAACCATTTTCTTGGCCTTGAGGTCGTAAAGCTGAAGAGCGCCGTCCACGATGGTATCCTCGGTGGCGGGAACATTCATCTTGGTCCGCAGGGTGAGGATGGCGTACTGGTCATCCGGAGTCGGCATGACGTCATGGTTTTCACCGGGGGTGATCACCATGTCCACCTGCTGAAGGGTCTTGGCGTCGAGCACGAACATCCGGTCGCCGCCGGACTGCAACAACAGTTTGCCGTCATTGGTGAAGAATTCCCGGAAGGTGATGGTTTTGCCCGGCTCACCGGTAACGGTGTTCTTGGCCAGAACCTTAACCTTGCCTTCCTTCTCCAGCATGGGCAGATCAAGCATGATCAAGTCCACCCGACCGTTGGGCTTGTCGTTTTCCCGCTGGTTGATGGCAATTACCAAGCCCTTCATGTCCGGGGTGTTGGTGCCGTGGAAGAACATGTAATTGGGGCCGGTGTAGCCCAGTTCGTTCAGGAATACCCGGTGTTTGAGGGCCAGGGTCTTTTTGTCCATTACGTCGATATAGGCCTCGGTGCCGGGCTTGGCCATCATTATCGGGATGTAGGAGTCCTTGGTCTGGCCGGAGGCGCAGTAGAGCGGCATCGGGCCGCCGGTGCGCTTGTCAGGGTCCATGGCTACATCCATGATCACGTTGCCGGTCTTGAGATCGGTCTTGCCGACATGGACCTTGCCATTGGGATCAAGCTTATAGGTGGACCAGAAGAGAACATTGGGATCGTTACTGTCGATCCGGGGATCATGGGTGGCGTGAGTGTTCTTGTCGCCGATGGAGATCATGTCCAAACTGTTGACCTTGATCGGGTTGTTGGCGTCGCTGGGGTCGATGGTCACATCGACATCGGCGAAATGGCCGCCCATGGCCGAGACATAAATCTTACCGGTGTAAGCCTTACCGGCGGCGGTGGCCACCGGCGCCTGCGGATCGACGGTGGAGAAGGTGAGATACCCGGCCGCGGCAATTGCCGCGATTCCCGCAACCAACGCAACTTTCTTGACTTTTTTCAACATACTTCCCTCCTTGTGATTTTACTGCTGGACAAAAGCCCCCCGACCAAAGGGGGCGACAAACTGCTTGACACTAAATCTCCCCGGCCAAAGGGGAGATAACCACCGGCTCAGCGGGATTCCACCACCGGCACCGGCACCACCACGGCCCCTGACTGCTTGAACTCCAGGCGCAACGGGAGAACCACTCCCGTTGCCGTCAACTCCGGCGGCAATTTAAAGATCATAATATGCTTGTCACCGGGCCGCAACTCCACGGTGCCGGCGGCGGGCAACGGGATCATCTTGGTTTTGACCATCCGCTTGTTGACCGTATCATGCAATTCTACGATCACCCCAGCCGCTTCCGGCAATTCCAGGCCGACGCCCACCAGCACATCCCGGCCCTGGCCGCGATTGTCGATCTTCATGAACACCGAAACCACTCCCACCAGCACCGGCGAGTTCCAGCCCTCGGCCTCCGCGATGCTGATTTCCGGCGGCCCGGCCGGGGCGCAGGCGGCAAGAACAAGGGCCAGAACGCAAAAAATACCAACAATTCCGAGGTTGGCGCAACGCCGTTTCATAGTCACCAGCTTGTTCACCCCAGGCAACGGCAGACGGCCGACCCCGGCCAAAAGCATCTTCAACCCTTATCCCACGGAGTGGGAGATTAAACAGTAAATCTTCCGAACTGATAATTCAAATAAAAAAATCGTCATCCTTAAAAAAGATCATTTGCGGCTGAACGGCCATCCGGGAAAGCCATTGCATTTGCCGCCCGCTTTTACTATCCTCTCCACTCGTTCGCAGGTTGCAAAGACTTGACCCAGGCAACCATTTTCAGCCCCAAAAACAAGGAAGCAAGGCATGGAATCATTTGACGAACTGCTGGCCAAATCCACCGCCATCCACGGCCACATCTGCGCCGGCCAGGTAATCGGAGTGCGGCTGGCGATGATCGGCCTGCGGGAAATCAACATTAAAGAACCTCGTGGCAGTCAGCGCAAGGATTTTTATGTCTTGGTGGAAATCGACCGCTGCGCCACCGACGCGATCCAGAGCGTCACCGGCTGCTCCCTGGGCAAGCGCTCCCTAAAATGGCTCGACTACGGGATCATGGCCGCCACCTTCGTCAATCTCAAGGATCAACGGGCGGTACGGATCACCGCCCTGGAAGAATCGCGGGAGGCGGCCAAAAAATACTGCCCGGAAATAACCGATAAATACCAGCAGCAACTGGCGGCCTATCGGGTGATGCCGGAGGAGGAACTGTTCCAGCTCCAGAAGGTGAAGGTGGCGGTGCCATCCCAGGATATGCCGGGGCGCCCCCTTAAACGGGTGCAATGCGAAAAATGCGGCGACTGGGTGCAGGATTGCCGGGAAGTGGAACAGGACGGCAAAATCCTCTGCCAGCCCTGCGCCCACGGCCGCTATTACCAAATCATCGCTTAAAAATCCAAGGAAACAATCATGGCCAAGACGGTACCGGTAGAGCAGGCGGTGGGGATGGTGCTGCCCCACGACATCACCGAAATCAGGCAGGGGGAATTCAAAGGCCGGGCCTTTAAAAAGGGCCATATCATCCGGCCCGAGGACATCGACCATCTCAAGCGACTGGGCAAGGAGCATATCTATATCCTGGAGCTTGCCGCCTCCGATATTCACGAAAACGAGGCGGCCCAACTCCTGGCCGCCGCCCTGGCCGGGCCGGGCACCGTTGTTTCCGGCGAGCCGGTGGAGGGCAAGCTCAACCTGACCGCCGCCATCGACGGCCTCCTGCGGATTGACGGCGACCGCCTTTACCGCTTCAATCTGCTGGGGGAAGTGATGGCCGCCACCCTCCATACCGCGACCACGGTCAAGACCGGCCAGCAGGTGGCGGCCACCCGCCTGATTCCCCTGCTCTCCCGCCGGGCGGTGGTGGAAGAGGCGGTGGCCATTGCCCGGGGAAGCGAGCTGGGGGTAGTCCGGGTAGAGCCGATTAGGGCCGCCAAGGCCGGACTGGTGATCACCGGCAACGAGGTCTTTCACGGCCGGACCAAGGATGCCTTTGAGCCGGTGCTGCGGGAAAAATTGACCGCCATCGGCTCGGAAGCGGTGATGGTGCGCAAGGCCCCGGACGATATTGCCCTGATCGCGGCCGCCATCCACGAATGCCTGGCGGCCGGGGCCGATCTGATCATCACCAGCGGCGGCATGTCGGTGGACCCGGACGACGTGACCAGGACCGGCATCGCCCAAGCCGGGGCCAGGGAGGTGGTTTACGGCACCCCGGTTTTGCCCGGGGCCATGTTTTTAGTGGGATACATCGGAGAAATTCCGGTCCTGGGGCTGCCGGCCTGCGGCATGT
>DIKC01000083.1 GCA_002421565.1 Desulfobulbaceae bacterium UBA5628
CCCTTTCCGGGGTGGTGGTCAACAATTCGCTGCTGCTCATCGACCGGATCAACCGCAACCGGGAGCGTGGCCTGGCCGCCCTGGAAGCGGTCAACGAGGCGGGACGCCGCCGTTTCCGGCCGATCATCCTGACCTCGCTCACCACCTTTTCCGGGCTTTTCCCGATGATCCTCGAAACCAGCGTCCAGGCCCAGTTCCTGATCCCGATGGCGATCAGCCTCGGCTTCGGGGTGCTCTTCTCCACCTTCGTCACCCTGCTCCTGGTCCCCACCCTCTACGTCATCTTCGCCGACCTCCGGCAGTGGTTTTGGTCACGGCGCAACCTTCGATGGGCAGAGGGCCAGCCAGTGGGGCGGGCAGGATTCCGCGCCGGCGCGGAATTTGTGCAGCCGTTGCCAGTTCCAGATCGCCCGCCGCACTCCCCGGTAAATGCTCAGATCCCGGTTCTCCGGCCGTAAATCCCGGAGAATGATCTCCCGATAGCGGGCCATTGCCTGGGTCTGCAAACCGGCCATTTCCGCCGGGGTGAGCCGGCCCAGGCGCGGCCCCTCCTGGTCTTCGCTCAGATGATAAAGGGAGTTGTGGTAGGCGATCTCCGGAATTTCGCCGGAATGGCGCACCATGAACTCCTCTTCCTCGATAATTTTCCGTCGCTCCATGTCGTTCCGTTTCAGAAGTCTTCTCTGACGCGCAAAAAAGAGGGGAATTTGGGAATGCCGGATTCGTGGAATCCGTAATGCTTGAAGGTGATCAGGGCGCCGATGGGCGGGGGATTGGCCCTGATCTGGTCGGAAAAGCCGGTGCCGATCTTGAACCTGATTCCCTGGCCGGGCAGTTCCACCAGCAACGAGCCCACCCGGCCCGCGTTTCTGCCTTGGCCGGGCAGGTGGGCGAGCACCACCGCTTCCTGGTCGGCATAGCTTTTGACCTTCAGAATATCCCGGCTGCGGCCGATGGTATAGGGCGATCCCGGCCGACGGAGGATGATCCCTTCGCCGCCCAGCTTTTCGATCCGCTGTAACTCCTGTTGGAGATGTGCATTGTCGGCGACAGGGAAATGCTCGATGACCACGGCATGGGCGGCTGGATGGCGGGAAAACCAGGCGGTGGCGATTGCCAGGCGCTCTTCAAATCCCCCCGGCGCCGCCGGCACGTCGAAGATCGCGAATTGTAAAGCCAGCCAGCCGTCATGGGGCTCCTGCCGGCTGACGGTGCTTGCGGTCTGGGCAAAGGTGTTGCGGCCGCCCCAGATTTCGCCCTCCAGCGGAAAAGGGGGAAAGTTGGCGGTAAAGGCCGGGGGTGGCCGGAACGGGTGGCCGTTTTTGGAAAGTAGTTGCCGGCCATCCCAATAGCCGCGCACCCCGTCGAGTTTTTCGCTCATCAGCCAGCCGCTGACATCCACCCTTTGCTCGTGGACCAGGGGCAGCATGATCTCCGGGGCCGGGGCGGCATAAACGGCCGGCCCGGCCCCCAGCCAGACGAACCACCAAAAGAGGGCTAAAATGCGGTGGGTGCGTCTCACAGACCGGCGGCCTTGAGCAGGGCTTCGCCCAGGGGGGCGGGCTCGGGCGTCGGGGCGTCGGGGCGGCGGGGGGCGGCGATTTGGGCCAGGAGCCGGTCGGCCAGGTGCTTGCCCAGTTGCACCCCTTCCTGGTCAAAGGAGTTGATGTTCCAGAGAAAGCCCTGGAAGACCACCTTGGCCTCGTAGAGGGCGAGTAGCGCCCCCATGCGGCGGGGGGTCAGGCGGTCGGCGAGGAGAATGCTGCTCGGCCGGTTGCCGGCAAAGCCGCGGTTGGGATTGGCATGGGCGCGGCCCACCGCCAGGGCCAGGGACTGGGCCAGGAGATTGGCCAGCAGTTTTTCCTGGCTGGTGGTCTCCTTGACCAGCATATCCTCTTGCCGCTGGCTTTGCCGGAAGCCGATGAATTCGGCCGGCGCCACCGTGGTGCCCTGGTGGAGCAACTGGTAAAAGGCATGCTGGCCGTTNNTGGTGCCCGGCTCGCCCCAGACCACCGGCCCGCTTTCCCAGGTAAGCGGCCGGCCCAGGCGGCTCACCGATTTGCCGTTGCTCTCCATGTCCAGTTGCTGGAGATGGGCGGCGAAACGGACCAGGGCCTGGCTGTAAGGGAGGATCGCCACGCTCTGGTGGCCGAGGAAGTTGCGGTTCCAGGCCCCGAGCAGGGCGAGCAGCAGGGCCGGATTGCGGCGGATATCCGGCTCTGCCGCCGCCTCGTCCATCTCATTGGCCCCCCGGAGAATCTCCTCGACCTGTTCGTAACCGAGGGCAAAGCCGAGCATCACCGCCCCCACCATGGAGGTGGCGCTGTAGCGGCCGCCGATGTAGTCGAACATATGGAATGACCGGAGATAGCGGGCCGGGTTGTCCATCGGGCTGCCCTGGCCGGTGACCGCCAGGAAATGGCGTTCCGGGGTCAGCCCGGCCCGTTGAAAGGCGTGGCGGACCAGTTCCTCGTTGGTCAGGGTTTCCAGGGTGGAGCCGCTTTTGGACACCACGTTGACCAGGGTGCGGGAAAGATCGAGCCCGGCCAGCACCGCCGCCGCGTCATCGGGATCGACATTGCTGATGAAATGAACCCGCCGGCCCGGGCGGGCAAAGGCGGCCAAGGCGAGATAAAGGGCGCGGGGGCCGAGATCGGAGCCGCCGATCCCCACCTGGATCAGGTCGGTGAAGGGATCGCTCTGGTCGTTGAGAAAATCCTTGAGCTTGGCCAGCTCGGTTTTGGCCTGGCTGGTGGCATCCGGGGCCTGGGGGGCGGGGCTGAAAATATCGCGGCAGGCGGTGTGCAGCACCTGGCGGTTTTCGCTCTCCACCCCCTCGATCCGGTTCAGCACCGCCCCTTGCCGCATCAGGTTGAACTGTTCAATCAGGGCCGCTTCGTCGGCCAGTTGCTGGAGGGCGGTCAGGCCCGCCTCGTTAAGCCGCTGGCCGAAGAAAAGCAGCTCGAAGCCGCCGCCGGTCGCCCGGAATTGCGCGATCCGGGCCGGATCGACCACTCCGGGGGCAGTCAGGTCCGGAAGGGTGGACGCCAGTTGCCGCAGTTTTTTTTGTGCAATTAACGAATTGAAATCCTTGTATAATTTCTGGATGTCCGGTTGCATCGCTGCTCCTTGACTGGGCCGCGGCCGGGCGTCCTGCGTAAATACGCTTGCCCATGCCTTTTTTTTCTGCTAAAAAAAATGCTGAAGATGGGTGTCGGTTAATCCGTAAGGTAACTGACAGCTTGGTCAAAGTATAGCGTATTCGGGCGGCCGATCGGCAAGAATTTTCCCGGCCCGGGTTAAGGTCGGGGAGCAAGGAGCAATGGCATGACCGTGGTGGTGGCGGAAAAGGAACTTTATCAGGCTTGCCAGGTGATTTTCGGGCCGGAGCTGGATATTTCCCGCGAGTTCCTGGAGTATCTGCAACTCTCCGGGGTCAAGAGCGCCTACCGCAAGCGGGCCATGGAGACCCATCCCGACCGGGCCGCGGTCGAGGGCCTGGTACTCGCCCAGCCCAGCGTCGAGTTGTTTCATAATGTCCAGCAGGCCTATGAAAATCTGGTCAATTATCTCAAGGCCCGGGAAAACGGTTTCCGGTTGCTGAGTACGGCCACGGCCGCCGATTGGCGCAATCGCCATTCCTGGACGCGGCCGCAGCCTCGGCCGCGTCCCCGTCCCAAGCCGGCCGCCGAACCAGGTCAGGCGCGGCACCATGACCGGCATGGGCAGCCCCGGCAACAAAGGGATCGTTCCGGCCCCTTTACCACTTTCTGGAAGGTCGAGGAGTTCTACAGCGGGCCGCTGCCCAACCGGCGGCTCTTGTTGGGGCATTTTCTCTATTATTCCGGGGTTGCGACCTGGCGTTCCATTGTCCATGCCTTGATCTGGCAACGTACCAACCGGCCGCGGATCGGCGAAATGGGCCGCCGTTTCGGGATGCTGAACGAGGATGAGATCAAAATCATCCTCCGCCGCAAGGAGTTGTTGCAGCCCTTTGGGGCCTCGGCCTTGGCTCTGGGCCTGCTCACCGGCCGGGAGCTTGGCTTTCTGATCCAGGCCCAGAAACGGGCCCAGAAAAAAATCGGCGAGTATTTTCTGGAGCAGCGGTTGTTGCAGCCCCAGCAACTGGCCTGTCTCATCCGCCAATACCATGAACACAACGCCCGTCTGGCCGGGGCCTGCAACTACGGCCGCAGCCGGCGCTGAAGTCGAACCCTTCCTCTTTCCGTCGCGGTGCCATACAATACCATCATCTATCTCCTGCTCGTCATTCTGATGCTCTCCACCAAGGGAGTGCCGGAGACGCCGCCGTTTGCCCCGGCCCTGACCGGGCTGCTCTTTGCGGCCAAAGCAATGCTCTACGCCTGGCTGGTGCGGCGCGGTTTTCGTCGCGCTGCTCCCTTGGCGGCGGGATATTTCGCGGCTGAACAGCGCTATTCCATTCTGGCCCTGCTGTTCTTCGGGCTGGATGTCTATCTCCTTGACGTGAAATACTATCTGGTCGGACTGCCGGGGGCCGGGCTCCTGCCCTCCCTGGCCGACTACGGCGGCCTGGCCCTTTTTCTCTCCTATCCGCTGATCCTCTGGAGCCAGGCCCGCCCCCTTTACGGCCGGGTTTTCGGGGGGGCGCCCCGGCTCGGCGCCTTTCTCGCGACCAATCTCAAGGTCAACCTGGCCGTTCTCCTGCCCTGGCTGCTGATAACCTTGCTGGCCGATCTCCTGGCCCTGATTCCCGACGGGCCGCTGGCGGGGCTGCTCGCCTCTCCCTGGGGCGAGCCGCTCTTGATCCTGTTTTTTCTGCTGGCCCTGCTCCTGGTTTTTCCGGCGGTGATCGTCCGCCTTTGGGGCTGCCGTTCCCTGCCGGAGGGAGGGCTGCGCCGCCGGATCGAAGAATTTTGCCGCCAGCACCGGATCAAGGTCAACGACATTATGCTCTGGCCGCTTTTTGAAGGACGGATGCTGACCGCCGGGGTGATCGGAATTACCGGCCGCTGCCGTTATCTGCTCATCACCCCGGCCCTGATCGAGGCCCTTACGCCGGAGGAACTGGATGCGGTGATGGCCCATGAAATCGGCCATATCCGTCTTTATCACCTGCCCCTGTATCTGCTTTTCTTTCTGGGCTTCGGCCTGTTGGCCCAGTTCGCCGCTTACCCCTTTCTGGCCCTGGTGCTGGGTTCCGAGACCCTTTACCGGCTGGTGGATATTTCCGGCCGGTCGCCGCTGGCGCTTTTTACCCTGATCAGCACCGGTTCCCTGGTCTTGCTGCTGGTTCTTTATTTCCGTTTTCTGTTCGGATTTTTCATGCGCAATTTCGAGCGGCAGGCGGATCTTTACGCCCTTGAAAGCATCGGCCGGGCCGGGCCGCTGGTAACGGTCTTTGAAAAAATCGCCCGCTTGAGCGGCAATATCCGCGATCTCCCGAGCTGGCACCATTTCAGTATCGGCCAGCGGATCGATTATCTTCTGGCCAGCGAACGCGAGCCGCGCCTGATCGGCCGCCATCAGGGCAAGGTCTATCTTGCCCTGACCCTCTTTCTGGGGCTGTTGATCACGGTGGTCGTCGGTCTGTGGCGGTTGCCCCCCGATCTTTTGGAGGGGGCGCCCAAGGCCCGTTTTGCCGAGGCCCTGGTCATGGAGAAAAGCCGGGCCGAGCCGGATAATCAGCTCTGGCCCCGGCTGCTTGGCGATTTGCTGGCCGGGCGGCAACGCTATTCCGAGGCAATGGCCGCCTATGAAGATTCCCTGGCCCGTGACCCGGAACAGGCCGAGGTGCTGAACAATCTCGCCTGGCTGCTGCTCACTGCCTCCGATCCGGCGATGCTCGATGCCGAACGGGCCTTGGCGCTGGCCGAACGGGCGGTGGCGCTGCAACCGGCCCCTTATATTATCGATACCCTGGCCACCGCTTATTGGGCCACGGGAGAGCGCCAACAGGCGCTGGCGCTGGCCGGGCAGGCAATGGCCGCCGATCCGGCCAATCGCCCCCATTACCAGGAACAGTTGCGGCGTTTTCAAGGAAACTGGCCGCAAGATCGTTGAGCAGTGAGGAGGATTCAGGTATGGCAGGAATCGTGATGGTATATACCGGCCACGGCAAGGGCAAGACCTGCGCCGCCATGGGGCAGGCCATGCGGGCCGCCGGTCACGGCCTGCGGGTCTGTCTGCTCCAGTTCATCAAGGCCCGGCCCACCGGCGAAAGCGCCATGCTGGCCGTTCTGGCGGAGCGGATCGAGTATCATCAGGTCGGTTCCGGCTTCAGCTGGCAGCAAAAGGATCAGGCTTTGTTCCGCGAGACCGCCCTGGCCGGCTGGCAACTGGCCTTGGAAAAACTCGCCGGCGGCTATGATTTGCTGGTGCTGGACGAGCTGACCTATCTGATCCATTTCGGTTTTCTGACCGAAACCGAGGTGGTGGCGGCCTTGGCTGCCCGTCCGGCCGGGATGCATGTGGTGATCACCGGCCGCCACGCCGGGTCGGAACTGCTCGCCGCCGCCGATCTGGTCACCGAGATGCGGGAGTTGAAGCATCCCTATCGCCTGGGAATACAGGCCCAGAAGGGGGTTGAGTTTTAAGGCAGGCGGATGAGGTTGGGGATGGCGCCCTGTTGCAGGCTTTGGCCGAGCGTGTGGCCCAGTCGGCCGGCTTCGTCGAACTGTTCCCGGTTGTGGCCGAAGCGGCGGTAAACCCGGCCGATCAGGGGCGAGCGCTCCGGGGCGGTGCCGGCGATCTTGAGGAAGACCCCGATGGTGCGCCACGGTTCGGCCTGGGGATGGTCAAAGACCAGCGGCCCCAGCGGTTGCGCCCCGATTTGCCGCAATCTGCCTTGCAGGTAGCACCAATGGCGGCGCCAGTAACCCCGGCAGGAGATCAGGGCCAGCACCGGTTTGCCGCGCAGGAGATTGGGATATTGGTCGAGCAGGGCCAGCACCGGGCCGCTGGGGTTGAACGACCAGGTGGGGCCGGCCAGGATTACCAGTTCGTAATCGTCGGGGGAGGGGGTTTCCGGTTGCAGGATCACCACCCGCTGCCGGAAAAGGGTGGTAATCATCATCCGGATGGTGCGGGGGATGGTGCCAACCGGGAAGCGCAGCGGGATCGCCGGTTGCAGGCGTTCGCTCCGGACCTCGATCCCTTCCTCCCGGAGACCGGCGATCAGCCGTTGCACCAGGCCGCCGCTCTGGCCGCTGAAGGAATAAAAGAGCACCAGGACCCTGAGGGGGGCGGGGGGTGCTGGCGGCTCATGGGGGTTATCTGCAATCATGGCGGATTTTTTAGGTTGGTCGCGGAGTGAACGGGCGCATCGATAAGCCAGAGTAGGCGAGATCGGCCAGAAAAACAAGTGGAAAGGGAGCCGGCAGGGCATGGATGAGAGCTATCAGACTATTATTGTGGGGGCCGGTCTTTCGGGACTGGCGGTGGCCCATTTTCTGGAGGGCATGACCAGCGGCCCCGGCCCCCTGCTACTGGAAGCGGGGGAGCGGGCGGGCGGGGCGGTGCGTTCCTTTGCCGCCGAGGGTTATCTGGCGGAATGGGGGCCGCACGGTTTTCTCGACAACAATCCGGCCAGCCGNNCTGCTGACGGCCACCGGCCTGGAGCAAGCGGCCCTCAAGGCGCCGCTCGGCCGTTTTCGCCGTTTCGTCTGCCACCAGAGCCGTTTGCAGCCCCTGCCCCAGAAACCCCAGGCCCTGTTGACCACCCCGTTGCTTTCCCTGGCCGGCAAGCTGCGGCTGCTGGGGGAGTTGGGCAAAAAGCCGCTGGCGGATGGGGCGACCATCGGCGAATGGGCCGCCCAGCGCTTCGGCCGCGAGGTGCTGCCCTTGGTGGATGCGGCCGTAACCGGCACCTTTGCCGGCGATTACGAGCGGCTGGCCATCGACGCGGTGATGCCGGGCGTGCGGCGGCTGGAAAAAGAACACGGCTCGGTACTGCGCGGCCTCTGGCGGGAAAAAAAGGGCAACAAGGGCGGCGAGAAGCGCCGCTTGCCGGCCATGACCAGCTTCCCCCAAGGCATGGAGCAGTTGACCATCACCCTCAGTCAGGGCAAGAATATCATGTTTGCCAGCCCGGTGATCGCCATCCGTCGTCACGAGCGGGGAGGATGGGAGATCAGCGGCGAGCGAGGCCGCTTCCGCGCCCCCAATCTGGTGCTGGCTCTGCCGGTTAATCAGGCCCTGCGGCTGCTGGCCGATTTTGCTCCGCCGGTGGCCGCCATTCCAGAGGCGAAAATTGCCACCGTTGCCCTCGGCTTCCGCCGGGAAGAGGCGGAAATCCCGGCCGGCTTCGGTTATCTCGCCCCGGAACGAGAAGGGCGTTTCGCCTTGGGGGCGATGTTTTCATCGCACATGTTTCCCGGCCGCGCCCCCGAGGGCTGTTTCCTTCTGGAGGCCCTGGTGGGCGGACGCCGCCATCCGGAGCGGCTGGAATTGCCCGACCAGGAGATCATCCGCCGGGTACTGGCTGATCTCGGGCAACTGCTGCCTTTGACCGGCCCGCCCGCCTTTGCGCGGGTGCTTCGATCCGGCGGCGGCATCCCGCAACTGGAAGGGGACCATCTCCGGCTGCTGGCCTGGCGGCGGGAACTGGAGGCGGCCGCGCAGGGGCTGCTGCTCAGCGGCTTTGGTTGGGACGGAATCGGAATGAATGATATGATCCAGGCAGCCCGCCGGACTGCGGAGAAAATCGTCCAGGGAAGCGGGGGCGAGGGCGGCCCGGCCGCGGTCAGGCCGGTGTATTTCTAACGGAGCGAGCGGCAGGCCCACTCCAGCCGCGTTTTCCCTTGAGATCAGCCGTTGCGTTTGCGGAGGCGGTCGGTGAGGTGTTCGATCTGGCCTCGGACGCTGCCGTTTCGCGCCACCGCCTCGGTGATTACCCGGATTGAGTGGATTACGGTGGAGTGATCACGGTTGAAGGCCTTGCCGATTTCGGAAAGCGCCTGGTCGGTCAGCTTGCGGGCCAGATACATGGAAATCTGGCGGGGAAAGGCGAGATTCTTTTTGCGGGACTTGGATTGCAGTTCCGGGATCGGAATCCGGAACTGAGCGGCCACGAAATCGCGAATTTCCTCCACCGAGAGCACCGGGTTGCGGCCGGCCACGGTGCCGACCACCTCCTTGACCATCTCCAGGGTGGGAAGGGTTTTGAGCAGGTTGGTCTTGGCCTTTAAGCCGACAATGGCGCTCTCCAGCCGGCGCACGTCGCCCCGGACGTTTTCCGCCAGGTAATCGGCCAGTTCCTCGTTAAGGGCCAGTTTGTGATATTTGGCCTTGCGCTGGATGATCAGGCGCCGGGTTCGCAGATCCGGGGGATTGATGGTGGTTACCAGACCGGCGGCCAGCCGCGAGCGCACCCCGTCATCGAGGTTGGGAATATCCCGGGGAGACATGGCCCCGGTGAATACCACCCGCCGCCCGTTTTCCAGAATGGCGTCCACCGCCTCGGCCAGTTCGACCTGGGTCTTGGCCCGGCCGGCCAGGGAATGGACATCCTCCACCAGCAGCACGTCGCACTGCCGTTGCAGCTTCTCCTTGAAGTGCTCCATGGTGTTGCTGCGGATGTGGCGCACCAATTCGGCGGTGAGCTGCTGGGAGGTGAGGCAGCAGAGCCGGGTGGAGGGCGAATGGGTAAACAGATGATGGGCCACCGCGTGGGTGAGGTGGCTCTTGCCCAAGCCGGTGCCGGCGTTGATGAAAAGACAGGGGGATGCCTCGTCGCTGTTGCAGGCGATCGCCTCGCAGGCGGCGTGGGCCAGGGCGTTTGATTCGCCGACCATGAATTCATCAAAGGTATAACGGGGGTGGAGCGAGCGGATCCGGCTACGGCCGGTCGGGATCGAGGGCAGGCGCAACTGTTCGGCCTGCTCATGGCCGGCCGGAGCCGGGGCTTCCTCCCGGGCGGTTTGATCCACCTGGAAACGGATATTGAGGCCGGGGCGGCCGGTGCTTACCAAGGCGGCCTGGATCTGGGAGAGGTAATTCTCCGCCACCCAGGAGCAGAAGAAACGGTCGGGGCCGGCCAGTTCCAGGGTCTGGCCATCCTCCCGCAGGCAACGCAGGGGAGCGATCCATAATCCGAAAACACTTTCGGGAAGTTGATGGCGCAAACACTCGGTGACTTCTTGCCAGATCATGGTTCTCTTTGGTCTATGGTGGTCATGATGGTGATTGCGGAGGGGCGGCCGGTTCGGTTCGCCGACGGTCGCCTCGGGGGGTGTTGTAGTCAAAATCCGGGGGGGGTGTCAAAAGCGATCTCGCGCAAATTTTCCGCTCCTATCCCAACACTTTTCAACAGTTGAAATCGTTTGGTTTTCCGAGCAGTTGCTTATGGCCCGCCGCTAACCGTCCCGAATCATGGTTTTTTCGGTGGCGGCTTTTTAGTGTGTATTTTCCATGCACTACCGATTGGGCCGGTCGGCCTTTTGGCATTTTATTGATCGGTTAAGCTGCATGTTTTCTCTTGATTGCTCCTTTTATCTCGTTTTATCTCTTATTTTTGCTAATATTTTTTCTTTTTAACGTGCTTCCGATGAGATCAGGGAAAAGGGGGAAAAATCTTTTGTTCCCTTGACAGTCGCCGGTTTTTGTGGTTTTTCTCTATTTCTCGTCACTTACTGAAGAATGGTCAGGGATATTAAAAATGGTTACCGTTTTTTCCGAAAGAGGGCTTTTCCGGCGATTTGGACAAATTTGTCAACCGGCGGCAACCGGAAGGCCACTTTGTGATAGCGAGTCGATTTGCTCTATAAAGCTGATAGAACGAGGGGATCAATGCATCTGGCTGATGGCGTTCTAAGTCCCGCTGTGCTGGGGGGCGGTACCCTGCTGGCAATGGGAGGGGTTGCCTTGGGGCTGCGCAGGATCGGTCAGGCGGACATCCCCAAGGTGGCGGTGCTGGCCGCCGCCTTTTTTGTCGCCTCTCTGATCCATGTGCCGGTAGGGCCGGGGCAGGTGCATCTGGTGTTGAACGGGCTGGCCGGGTTGCTCTTGGGCTGGGCGGTCTTTCCCGCCCTCCTGGTCGCCCTGCTGCTCCAGGCGATGCTCTTCGGCTTCGGCGGGATTACGGTATTGGGGGTCAACACCCTGAACATGGCCCTGCCGGGGGTGGCCTGCTATTACCTTTTTATCTTGCTGCAAGGACGCCGACCAGGCCTCCGTTTAACGCCCCTGGCCGGTTTCCTGGCCGGGGCCGGGGGGATCGGTCTGGGCGGCTTGATGCTGGCCGGTTCCCTCTTTTTGTCCGATCCCCGCTACGCCGGGGCTGCCGGCCTGATTCTTGCCGCCCATCTGCCGCTGATGCTGATCGAGGGAGTGCTGACCGGGGCGGCCCTGGTATTTCTGGGCAAGGTGTGTCCCGCCATCCTGCCCCGTAATCTTTCCCGGGAGGATCGAACATGAAGGATTGGCGTTGTTTGGGCGCGGCTTTGTTTTTGGTGCTGCTGCTGGCCGGGCCGGTCATGGCCCACGGGCTGCGGCTCTTTGCCGCCTTTGACGGCAGCGAGGCGACGGGTTCGGTTTATTTTGTCGGGGGAGGAGTCTTCCCGGCCGCGCCGGTGGAGGTTCGCGATCAACAGGGAGAATTGGTGGCCCGGCTCATTGCCGATGAAGAGGGCCGTTTCAGTTTCCGGCCGTCCGCCCCCGGCCTTTATCAATTAAGCGTGGACAGCGGCGACGGGCATCGGGCCGAGTTCGCTCTGCAGGTGCCGGCCGCCGGCCGAGACGCCGAACCCGATGAAACCGGCGGCGAGATCATGCCCCCGGTCCCGCCGGATGCGACGGAGGGCCAGGCCGGAGCATTCTCCCCGGCCCAGTTGGCCCTGCTGGAGCAGGTGGTGGCCCGGCAGTTGGCGCCGTTGCGGGAAGAGATCGCGGCTTACGAAAACAAGGTGCGGCTGCACGATATTCTGGGCGGGATCGGTTATATTCTGGGCGTGTTCGGCCTGTTGAGCCTGATTCTGGCCCGGCGGCGGAAGGGGTAATATCTTCCCAGCCTTATGGGTTTTTGTCGTCGGTGGATGGGCCGGAGTCGTCGATGCCCGGCGGCCAATAGACGTAGAAGATGATCGTCTGGTCCGGGCCGGGGAGATAGGTGGTGTCCAGCAGTTCCCCAAGACGGCCGGCGGTGGGCGAGTAGTCGGTTCTGATTTCGTAGCCGGGGAGATGGCCGTCGGCCAGGCGCAACTCCCGGATTTCAAGACCCATGAAGTCGTTGTGGCGGCCCAGGAATTGCCGCGCTTCGGCCAGGGCCTCGTCAACATTCAGGCCCTCCTTGCTTTTAACCCTGATCTCGCCGGTATGGGAAACAATCCGGTAAGGATCATCCTCCCGGTCCAGGATCGCCACGGTTTCAAAGTCGTTGGGGTCCATGCCGCCGTACATGATCAGGCGATAGGTCGCGCCTTTATCGTCTTCCGGCAGGGCGGCCGGATAGAGACGCGGGGCCGGGCCGGAACCCGGCCCGCAGGCGGTCAGCCCCAGCAGCAACCCGGCCATTCCCAGCCGCCGGAGCAAGCATCGCTTGCCGGCCTTGTGCGTCCTCACTACCATCATCAGCGCCTCCTGAAAACATTATACCTCAAATTCCTGATGGGGCTCGGGAATATCAACCCGGCTGAAATGGAGTTTTTCCTGAAGATCGGCGGCCAGGGCCGTGGCCGACTCTTCCTCGCCGTGCACCAGGAAGGTGCGCTCCGGCTTTTTCTCCATCGCTCCGGCCCAGGCCAGCAAACCGTCGCGGTCGGCATGGCCGCTGAAGCCGGTAAGGGTTTCCACCTTGGCCCGCAGGGGATATTCATCGCCGAAGACCCGCACCTTTTCCTGCTGCTCCATGATCCGCCGGCCCAGGGTGTTGGGGGCCTGCCAGCCGGTGATCAGGATGGTGTTTTTGGGATCGCTGACTCGTTTGCGCAGGTGATGGAGAATCCGCCCCCCTTCCATCATCCCGCTGGCGCTGATGATGATCGCCGGTTCCCGGAGGAAGTTCAGTTCCTTGGATTCGTTGACCGTGCGGGTGTAGCGCAGGGTCTCGAAACCAAAGGGGTTTTCATGGTTGCCCTTGAGGACGAATTCCCGGATTTCCTGGTCATAGGCCTCGGGATGGAGGCGGAAGATGTCGGTGACCCGGGTGGCCAGGGGGCTGTCCACGTAGATCGGCAGCTCCGGGATGTCGCGCTCCAGATAGAGTTTGTGGAGGGCGTAAACCAGTTGCTGGGTGCGCCCCACCGCAAAGGCGGGCACCAGCAGGCAGCCGCCCCGCTGGTAGGTGTCGTCGACGATTCGGGCCAGGTCATGCTCCGAATTCTGATAGGGCGGATGGAGGCGATTGCCGTAAGTGCTTTCCATGATCAGGATATCCGCCCCCTCTCGCAATTCGGCGGGATCGCGGATGATCGGGATGCCGGGCCGGCCGATGTCGCCGCTGAAGATCAGCCGCCGTTGGCCTTCTTTGCCCGGTTCCGTGAGGTCGAGCACCACGTTGGCGCTGCCCAGCATATGGCCCGCCTCGGTCAGGGTCAAGCGGACGCCGGGGAGGATTTCCCGGGGCCGGTTGGGCGCCACTCCCACGAAATGGTTCATGGCGTTGACCACGTCTTCCTTGCTGTAGAGCGGTTCGAACAGCTTCTGGCCGTTGCGGCTGCGCTGTTTGTTGACAAAGAAGACGTCCTGTTCCTGGATGTGGGCGCTGTCCATCAGCATCACCGCGCAGAGGTCGCGGGTGGCCTGGGTGGAGATGATGTCGCCGCGGAAGCCGTTTCTGACCAGGGAGGGAATGTTGCCGGAGTGGTCGATATGGGCGTGGGAAAGAACCAGGCAGTCCACCGAGGCGGCATCGATGAAACCCTGCCGGTTGAGCTCGAAGGATTCCTTGCGTTTGCCCTGAAACAGGCCGCAATCGAGCAGAATGCGGCGGCCGTTAACTTCCAGCAGATGCTGGGAGCCGGTGACGGTGCGGGCGGCGCCATGAAAGGTGAGTTTCATCTTACGGCAACCGCTGGGCCGATTTGATCACCACCGCCTGGCGCGGCACGTCGCTGTGCATCCCCCGGCGGCCGGTGGGCACCGCAGCGATCTTCTCCACCGTCTCCATCCCTTCCGTGACCCTGCCGAAGACCGCATAGCCCCAACCCTGGCCCTCCGGGGCGGTGTGATCGAGAAAGGCGTTGTCGGCCACGTNNCGTTGATGAAGAACTGGGCGGTGGCGGAATGGGGCATGGCGGTGCGGGCCATGGCAATGGTGCCGGTGAGGTTCTTGAGGCCGTTGGCCGCCTCGTTTTTGATCGGGTCACGCTGTTTTTTCTTCTCGATCAGATCCTGGTTCATGCCGCCGCCCTGAACCATAAAATTGGGAATCACCCGGTGAAAGATGAGGCCGTTATAGAAGCCTTCATCCACGTAGGCCAGAAAGTTGGCCACCGTTTCCGGGGCCTTGGCCGGATCAAGTTCAATGGTGATGTCGCCGAGGTTGGTTTCGAGACGGACCCGGGGGGCGCTTTCTGCGGTCATAACGGTTGCTCCTGTGAAGGTGATGGTTAAAACGATCAAAGTGATCAGATAAAAAAACGATTTTTTCATGGTTATTGCTCCTGTTTCGGGTCGATTGAACGTGACTCCCTGACGGCCGCCAGGATATCATCGGTCGTGGCCTTGGTCGTAATCCCCGGAATATCGAAAGGGGAGCGGGAGGATTTCTTGAGTACCAGGGAAAAGGTCTCTCCGCCCCGGCGCTTGATCAGCACTTCTTCGTTTTTGGCGATATCAAGTACCTCGGAGAGGCGTTTACGGGCATCAGCATAATTGTAAGCCTTCATGGTTCAACCTCCAGCAGTGCAATGCCAAGTTTGGCGGCGATTTTTTTCATGGCGGCATCCAAGGTGAAGAGCGGGCTGTTGGTGATCCTTGCGCACTCCAGGAAGTAGGCATCATAGGCATATATTTTGTGCTGACCCGAGATGGCCAATGCCTTGCGAATATCGATGCCGCGAAGCTCAACGGGAATTTTTAGGGTCTCGTCGTAAGCCGCCAGTCCTTCCTTGCGACTCAATCGCCCCCTTTTGATCATGGCCGATAAGGCATTGCCGATCTCAAACGGCAGAATTTCCGGGGCTAAGAGTTCGTGTCCGAGGGTAATGGTGATGATCGCTTCTTTTTCAGGCTCATTCAGCGCGGTTGCCAGGAATATGTTGGTGTCGGCCACGATTTTCATGGGTACAATTGTACCTGTCTGCCGTTGTTTGTCAAAGTAAAAGAAAGGTTTTGCTTTTCTCACTTCCGGCCCGGCCCGGCTTGCGGTAAAGTAATAAACTCTGGGAACCGCTAACCTCTACGGAAGGATTGCCGATGAGAAATTTCCTTGCCTTGTTTACCGCCTTGGCCGGGCTGGTTTTTTGTGTTTTGGCCGCTTTGGGGCTGGCCGATGATTTTTGCGCCAGTGAGGGTTGCCGTTTGTTCCGGGGCGTGACCCTGCTGGGGATCGACCCCTACTGGTTCGGGGCGGCTTTTTTTGCAATCACCGTTCTTTTGCTGGGGGGGCAAATCCGGCGGGGTAGCCGGGAACGGCGGCGGCCGGCCATCTTGCTCCGCTGGTGGCTGCTCACCGGCTTGGTGGTCGATGGGCTGCTGTTGGCGGTGCAGGCTCTGACCGCCCCCTGTCTTAGTTGCCTGGTGGTGGCCGGTCTGCTGGGGCTGACCGCCTTGCTGGCGCTGGCCGGTTCCCGGTTGCTGGCTGCCATTCTCCTGCTCTGGAGTCTGCTGCTGGTGGCGGCGTTAAGCGGTCTGCTACGCCAGCAAATGGGGCCGGTGGCGGTTTACGGCGATGAACGGGCCAGCGTGAAACTATTTTTCTCCCCCTCCTGTCCGAGTTGCCTGCACGAACTGCGGGAGATTGCCGGGCGGGAGGAGCTGCATTCCCGCCTTGCCCTTTATCCCCTGGCCTTAAATGATGGAGATTTATCGGTGATCATGCGTTTCCGGGAGGAAACAGCGGCCGGGGTGGCTTTGGCAACGGCAGTGGAAAATCTGAGCAGCGCCGCCCCGGCCGTTACCGCCTGGCGGAAGAAGCTGGAGCTACGCCTGCTCTCCTTGCGTAATCGGGCCTTTCTTGCCGGTATCGGGGCAAAAAACATTCCCTATCTGCTCACCTCCACCCCGGCCCGGCTGATGGACTTGCCGAACTCGCCCTTTTCGCCGCTGGCGCCGCCCGAGGAGGGATGCGAGTACGATCAACTCAAGGTGGAGTGCAAGGAAGAAGCGCCGCCGCCGCTGCTCAATCTCGATGCCTTGCGGCCTTACTGATTGTTGTTGGCCGTTGTCTCGCCCTGGCCAAGGGCGTACATCTTGGAAAAATCGCCCACCCGCAGGAAGAGGGCCGCTACCCGGGCGAGCAATGCCATCCGGTTGCGCCGCACCTTTTCATCCTCGGCCATCACCATCACCTGCTCAAAGAATTGATCCACCGGCTCCTTCATGGTGAGGATCACCGCCAGGGCGCTCTGGTAGTCACGGGCTGCCAGCAGGGGGGCGGCGTCGGTGGCGGCGGCGGCGAGGGCGGTCTGGAGTTTTTGTTCCGCCGGTTCGCTGAGCAGGTTGGGATCAACGGTCAGCTCCCGATGTTCCTTGATGATGTTGTTGACCCGTTTGAAGGCCGCGGCCAGGAGCGGGAAGGCGGGCTGGGCGCTGATTGCGTGCAGGGCCTCGATCCTGCGGCGGCAGTCGGTGAGATCGTCAAAGGCGACGCTGGTTACCGCTTCCACCGTTTCCGTTGGAATGGAGCGGCTGATGAGATCGTGGCTGAAACGGCCCTTGATAAAATCGAGCAGCCGGTCGCGGACGGCCGGATCGGGGGTTCCCAGTTTATCCTGGTAGAGGGCAAGGGTTTTGTCGATCCAGGCCGCCAGGGGGAGCTCGAAGTTGTTGGCCAGCACCAGGTTGATCAGTCCCAGGGCCTGGCGGCGGAGGCCAAAGGGATCGGCGGTGNNGGGCCGGTTGGCTTGAGCCCGATCCCGAAGCAGCCGGCCAGGGTGTCGAGGCGGTCGGCGATGCCGACGATCGCCCCGGCCTTGGTGGCCGGCAGTTCGCCGTTGGCCCGCAGGGGCAGGTAATGTTCGTGGATCGCCTGGGCAACCGCCTCCTCTTCCCCTTGCAGGCGGGCGTAATCGCGGCCCACCAGCCCTTGCAGGGTGGGGAATTCGCCGACCATGTCGGTGAGCAGATCGGCCTTGGCGAGGTGGGCGGCCCGGCGGG
>DIKC01000197.1:0-15365 GCA_002421565.1 Desulfobulbaceae bacterium UBA5628
GAAACTGCCGATCCAGCCCTTGTAGGCGGTGGGGATGCCGGCCAGGTTGTCGCCGACGATGCGGCCCTCCTTGTTGGCCAGGGAGCCCATCGGGGCAATCCCGCTCTTGCCGGTGAGACGGTGGGGCACCGCGATGCAGTCGCCGGCCGCGTAAATATCCGGGTCGGAGGTCTGCAAGCGGTTGTTGACCATGATGTTGCCCTGGGGCGAGACCAGCAGCCCGGCCGCTTGGGCCAGTTCGCCGCGGGCCCGCACCCCCACCGCCATGATCACCAGATCCGCGTCCAGAGTGCGGTGGGGGGTGATCACCCGTTTGACCTTGCCGTTTTCCCCCTCGATCAGCGACGCGGCCTCATTGGTATGCACCGCCACTCCTTTTTCGACCAGATGGGCCTCCAGCATCCGGGCAAAATCCCAGTCCACCAGGCGGGGGAGAAGTTGGGGCATGAATTCGAGAATGGTGGCCGGCAAGCCCCAGAGATCGGCGCACGCCTCGGCCATTTCGATCCCGATGGCGCCGCCGCCGATGATCACCACCCGGTTGACCTCGCCCCTGGCGATCCTTTCCTTGATCATCACCGCCTGGTGCAAATCGCTGATGGTAAAGACCCCGTCCAGGTCGGCGCCGGTAATGGGCAGGCGGTTGGGGCGGCTACCGGTGGCCAGTACCAGTTGATCGTAGGGGAGATTCTCCCGGCGGCCGTCGGCCAGACTTTCTACCTGCACGGTTTTGGCCTTGCGGTCGATGGCCAAGGCCCGGGTTCGGGTGCGGACATCGACCCCCTTGGCTTTACTGAAGAACGCCTCATCCCTGGCCATGTGGAAACTGGTGCTGCGCAGTTCCTTTTCGTCCGAGACATCGCCGGAGACAAAATAGGGGATACCGCAGCCGCCGTAGGAGATCAGGTTGTCCTGATCGATGACGGTCACGTTGGCGTCGGGCAGCAGGCGTTTGATCCGGCAGGCGCTCTTGGGGCCGGCCGCCACCCCGCCGATAATCAATATGTTGCGGCTCATGGCTGATTCCTTTGCTTTGGGTTGATTTTGGACTTGAAGTAGCAACATAACTTTTGCGCTTGGCCATGTCAAAAGGTTAGCAAATCGCGGGCCGCCGGAGGGCGGTTTTTCCCGCTCATTTTTTATTGACAAAGGCTGGCGGGCTGGATATTGTCCTCAAAATCTGAATATCCATTCAGTAATTGGTTTGTTTTTCCGTGTCCTGTTGCCGGACGGGGGGGCGGCGTCGTAAAGACCCGTTGACTCCGGGCCGGTGGCCGGACGCCAGGGATTCCCTACTAACTTTATTTAAGGAGGAGAGAACAATGCCGAAGCACGTTACGCCATTGATGGACGAGCTCGAAAAAGGTCCATGGCCGAGCTTTGTCAGCGACCTGAAGCGTCAGGCCGAAAAGAATCCCCAGTGCTGGGATATCGTCGGCCAGATGGAGCTGTCCTACAAGGACAAGATGACCCACTGGAAGCACGGCGGCATCGTCGGCGTCTTCGGATACGGCGGCGGCATTGTCGGCCGTTATTCCGACGTGCCGGCCCAGTTCCCCGGGGTGGCCCATTTCCACACCGTTCGCCTCAACCAGCCCTCCAGCAAGTTCTACCGCACCGACCTCCTGCGCAAGCTTTGTGATCTGTGGGAAAAGCATGGTTCCGGGATGACCAACTTCCACGGTTCCACCGGCGACCTGGTGCTGCTCGGCACCCGCACCGAGGAACTGGAGCCCCTGTTCTACGAACTGACCCATGAACTCAACTGGGACTTGGGCGGTTCCGGCTCCAACCTGCGGACCCCTTCCTGCTGTCTGGGCAAGGCCCGTTGCGAATGGTCCTGCTATGACACCCAGGCCGCCTGCTACGGGATGACCATGAAGTATCAGGACGAAATCCATCGCCCGGCCTTCCCCTACAAGTTCAAGTTCAAGTTCTCCGGCTGCGCCAACGACTGCGTTGCGGCCCTGGCCCGTTCCGACCTTTCCGCGATCGGCACCTGGCGCGACCAGATTCGGATCAATCAGGCTGAGGTCAAGAATTACATCAGCGGCGCCAACAAGCCCAACGGCGGCGGTGTTCCCGGCAAGACCGGCTTCGACATCCAGAAGGAAGTGATCGCCCTTTGCCCCACCGGCTGCATGTGGATGGAAGGCGATACCCTCAAGATCGACGACGCCGAATGCACCCGCTGCATGCATTGCCTCAACGTCATGCCCAAGGCCCTGCGGCCCGGCCTGGATCAAGGCGCTTCCATCATGATGGGCGCCAAGGCCCCGATCCTCGACGGCGCCCAACTCGGCACCCTGATCGTTCCCTTCATCAAGATGAACCCGGACGGCGAGTTCGAGGAACTGGTCGAAGTGATCGAGAAGTGCTGGGACTGGTGGATGGAGAACGGCAAGAACCGCGAGCGGCTGGGTGAGAGCATTCAGCGGGTCGGCCTGCCCACCTTCCTCCGGGTTATGGAGATCGAGGCCCTGCCCCAGCATGTCAAGGAGCCCCGTTCCAACCCCTACGTTTTCTGGCGGGATGAGGAAGTTCCCGGTGGTTTCGAGCGCGACGTCAAGGAGTTCCGCAAGAAGCACGCGCAATGATCGTGGGGATCAATCAAATCGCATAGCCGCAAGGCGTGATGGGATAATTTTTAAACGAAATTTTTAACAGGAGGTATTTGCAATGGGTTACGATCCGCAAAATCCGATGAAGGATAGAATCACCGATATCGGTCCCCCACACTACGAAAAGATGTTCCCGCAGGTGATCAAGGACAACTACGGCAAGTGGCTGTACCATGAGATCATCCAGCCCGGCGTTTTGAAGCATGTCAGCGAGAGTGGGGCCGAGTGCTACACCGTCCGAGTGGGCAGCGCCCGCCTGCTCTCCCTGGAATTCATCCGGGAAGTGTGCGACATCGCCGACAAGCATTGCGACGGCGTGGTTCGCTGGACCACCCGTAACAACATCGAGTTCATGGTTGACGCCGAAGCCAAGGTAAAGCCGTTGCTGGCCGATCTCGCCGGCCGGGGCAACCGTTTCCCGGTGGGCGGCACCGGCGCCTCGGTGTCCAACGTGGTTCATACCCAGGGCTGGATTCATTGCCACACCCCGGCCACCGACGCCTCCGGCGTGGTCAAGGCGGTAATGGACGAACTCTTCGACCATTTCACCCACATGGATCTGCCGGCCAAATGCAAGCTGGCTCTGGCCTGCTGCCTCAACATGTGCGGGGCGGTACACTGCTCCGACATCGCCATCCTCGGCGTTCATCGTAAGCCCCCGATGGTCGATCACGAGGCGATCACCGGTCTTTGCGAGTTGCCTTTGGCGATCGCTGCCTGCCCCCTGGGCGCGATCAAGCCGGCCACCGTCAAGCTGGATAGCGGCGCCGAAGTCAAGTCGGTCAAGATCAATGCCGATCGCTGCATGTTCTGCGGCAACTGCTACACCATGTGCCCGGCCCTGCCGCTGGCCGATCCGGAAGGTTCCGGCATCGCCATCCTGGTTGGCGGCAAGGTATCCAACACCCGTTCGGGCCCTGCCTTCTCCAAGCTGGTAATCCCCTTCCTGCCCAACACTCCGCCCCGTTGGCCGGAGACCGTGGCGGCGGTGAAGAACATCCTGGAGACCTGGGCCAAGCATGCCAACAAGTATGAGCGGGTTGGCGAATGGGCGGCCCGGATCGGCTGGGAGCGTTTCTTCGAGCTTTGCAACATTCCGTTCACCGACAAGTCCATCGACGATTATCGTCTGGCTTACGACACCTGGCGGACCACCACCCAGTTCAAGTTCACCAGTCACATCAAATAATTTCTGGGAACAAGGAGAACGGCTATGGCAATGAGTATCGAAGAATTGAAAGAGAAGATCCTGGATAAGGCGCTGAATGGTCCCAAGGCGCAGTTGTATGTAAAGGACTTCCATGCCATTGATCCCGACGCATCGCCGCGGGCAGTAAAAAACGCGGCCAACGATCTGGTGAAGGAGGGCAAGATGGTATTCTGGTCCTCCGGCAGCACCACCATGTATGCGGCCAAGGGCCGCGCCAAGGACGAGGAGACCAGGGAAGCCTGATTCTTTCCGATTTTTTTTGTCTGATTTTGTTTGTCCGGCGGAAGGGGAGGGCGTTTGCTCCTCCCCTTCCGCCTTTTTTTATGGTAGCATGATTCGGCCATGAATCAACTTGCTCCCCTCGATATCCTGCGCCGTTTTTCCCGGGTCGGCCGCTATCTCGTCTATGTCGTGATCATCGGCCTGCTGGCCAATCTTAGTGCCTTGATTGGGTTGGTGCTCCACCCTGATATTTCTTATTTCGACACGGTTCATGTGATTGTCGGGGCGGCCTTTGCCCTGATCACCGCTCTCCTTTGCGCAGTCCTGGAAAGTCATATTCATGATCCGGGTGGCGCCTTGCCCCGCAACCCCCGTTCGGTTTTTTTCCCCTGGACCGTGGTCTTTATCTGGACGATGCTGCTGATCGGCTCCTTGGCCTGGTTTGAGGTCAAGGAGAGGCAAAGGATTCATACCGTGGCCATGAACGAGGCCAGCACGATTTTTGAAAAAGACCTTCTTTACTATCGCTGGGCCGCCAGTCAGGAGGGGGTCTATGTGCCGGTGAGTCCCTCTTCTCATCCCAATCCGATCCTGGAGGATTTGCTGCCGGAAAGCAGGATACTCACCGATGACGGGCGGACATTGGCTTTGGTCAATCCGGAATTCATGATTCGGCAGGTTTATGACCTGCAGACCGCGGAAGTCGGTCCCCTTGGTCATATCACCAGCCTTGATCCCCTTTGGATCGGCAATACCGCTGATCCTTGGGAACGGCAAGCATTGCTGGAATTTGAGCAAGGCGGTCAGGAATCATGGAGTATCGAAAAAATTGAAGGGCGCCCCTATTTTCGTCTGATGCGGCCGATGATTACTGAAGAGGGATGTCTGCGTTGCCACGCGGTGCAAGGTTATACAGTGGGAGATATCCGGGGTGGGATCAGCGTCTCGGTACCGATGAATCTTTTGTACGATCTTTATCGTGAAAGTTTGACGGTGGTGGCCATTGTCCACGGAGCTCTGTGGCTGATCGGCCTGGTCGGCATCTTTCTCGGCTCCTCCCGGATTTCCGCTTCTATTCAGGAAAGAGAGCAGGCTGAAGCGAGAATGCGGGCGATCATCGACCATATGCATGATGGCCTGCTGATAATAAACCAAGAGGCTGAGATTGACTCGCTGAACAATGCGGCCGCTGCCCTTTTTGGCTATCCGGCCGCTGAAATCGAGGGCCGCCGGCTCGATTTCTTGATCCGCTTGCCGGCCGCCGATGATTATCCCGGCCTCCTGATTACCGCCCTGCGCAAAGCCATGACCGCCAATCGTCCCTTAAACGGCCAGCGTAAGGATGGCGATCTTTTCCCGTTGGATATTTCTTTAAGCAAGATGCGCCTAGGCGATCAGAGGTTCTATATTTTAATCCTGCGTGACATCACCGAGGAAGAGCAGCATCGGAGCGAGTCTTTGCGGGCCAGCCAATTGGCGGCTCTGGGTGAATTGGCGGCCGGGGTGGCCCACGAGATCAATAACCCGATCAACGGGATCATCAACTACAGTCAGGTCTTGCTGGATGACATCGATCCGGTTGAGGAATCTCCGGCCAGGGAGATTCTCCCCCGGATCATCAAAGAGAGTGAACGGGTGGCGGCGATTGTCAAGAATCTCCTCGCCTTTGCCCGCCAGCGCGACGAGGTGGTGGAGGATTTAAGCCTCAAGGAAGTGATCGACGATTGCGTCTCGCTCCTGCTTTATCAGTTTGAAAAGGACGGGATTAAAATCGAGATGGATATTCCCGACGACCTTCCCCGTCTGCGGGGCAATCCCCAGCATCTGCGCCAGGTTTTTCTCAACCTGCTGAGCAATGCCCGTTACGCCCTTAATCAACGCCATCCGGGTCGCGATCCGGAGAAAAAGATCGAGATCAAAAGTCGCTTGATCCGCCTTCAGGAGGATCGTCCCTATATCCGCACCACGCTCACCGATTATGGGGTGGGGATCGCCAAGGAGGTTATCGACCGGATCTTCGACGCCCTTTTTACCACCAAGCCGCCGGGCGAAGGCACCGGCCTGGGGCTTGGGATCAGCAAGGGGCTGGTCCGCGACCACAACGGGCAGCTTTTGCTGGAAAGCGTTCCCGGCCAATATACCACCGCCACCGTCGATCTGCCGGTGCAGGGAGTGGCTGTCCGCAGTTTCAAGCTCCATCTTGAAAGTTAATACCCGGCATCGTCAAAGGAGAAATAAGGCAAGTGTCCCTGGAACATGAAATAAAACGTCGCCGCACTTTCGGCATTATCAGTCATCCCGACGCCGGCAAAACCACCCTCACCGAGAAGTTGCTCCTGTTCGGCGGCGCCATTCAGCTGGCCGGGTCGGTCAAGGCCCGCAAGGCCTCCACCCATGCGGTCAGCGACTGGATGGCGATTGAAAAGGAGCGCGGTATCTCGGTTACTTCCTCGGTGATGCAGTTTGATTACCGCGATTATGTGGTCAACCTTCTCGATACCCCCGGTCATCAGGATTTTTCCGAGGATACCTACCGGGTGCTCACCGCCGTGGACAGCGCCCTGATGGTGATCGACCATTCCAAGGGGGTGGAAACCCAGACCGAAAAGTTGATGGAGGTCTGCCGGATGCGCAACACCCCGGTGATCACCTTCATCAACAAGCTGGACCGGGAAGGGCGCGACCCCTTGGAACTGCTGGCCGAGATCGAGGACAAGCTCCAGATCGAATGCGTCCCCCTCTCCTGGCCCATCGGCATGGGCAAGGAATTTAAAGGGGTTTACAATATCCACCGGGGAGAATTGCATCTCTTCAGTCCCGGCAAGGAGAGCCGGCCCGCCGACACGGTGGTGATCAAGGGGGTGGATGATCCCCGCCTCGATCAATTCCTGGGCAGCGCCGCCGACCGGCTGCGGGAGGATCTTGAGCTGCTCAGCGGCGCTTCCGATCCCTTCGATTATCAACAATTCTTGAAGGCCAGTCAGACCCCGGTTTTTTTCGGCAGCGCGATCAACAATTTCGGGGTGCGGGAACTGCTCGACGCCTTTGTCGAACTGGCCCCGGCCCCAGGCTGCCGGGAGGCGACCCCCCGCCCGATCTGCCCGGAGGAAGAGGAATTCTCCGGTTTCACCTTCAAGATTCAGGCCAACATGAACCCGGCCCACCGCGACCGGATCGCCTTTTTTCGGGTCTGCTCCGGCCGTTTCCAGCGGGGGATGAAGGTGCGCCACCAGCGGCTGGGCAAGGAAATCGCCCTGGCCAATGCCACCATTTTCATGGCCCAGGATCGGAGCAACGTGGAAGAGGCCTTCCCTGGCGATATCATCGGCATTCACAATCACGGCACCATCAAGATCGGCGACGCCTTCACCACCAGCCGGGAGGAGATCAGTTTCACCGGCATTCCCAACTTTGCCCCGGAACATTTCCGGCGGGTGATCCTGAAAAATCCCCTCAAGGCCAAGCAACTGGCCAAGGGGTTGCTGCAATTGGCCGAGGAAGGGGCGGTACAGGTTTTTCGGCCCCAGGAGGGGAGCGATTATATCCTTGGCGCCGTCGGGGTCTTGCAGTTCGAGGTAACCGTGGCCCGGCTCCAGGCGGAATACGGGGTGGACGCCCTTTATGAGCCGGTGGGGTTCGGGGCGGCCCGCTGGATCGTCTGCGACGATCGTCGCAAGCTGGAGGAATTCAAGGCCAAAAACCGGGCCAATCTGGCCCTGGACGCGGAAAATCGCCTGGCCTATCTGGCTGAGAGCGCCTGGATGCTCTCCCGCACCATGGATCTATACCCAGATATTACCTTTTTAAAGACCAGGGAACATGGTTGAGTGAGGTAAAAGGATTTGGAAAAATATCTTGGCTCACAGCATCGTTTTCTTCAGGCGGCTTTGGACGGAGTGGCTGATCCGATCATGGTGGTGGGGGTAGATTTTCGCCTCAAGCTGATGAATCGGGCGGCCCGGGAATATTCCGGCTGCGGCGACCGGCCGGTGGCCGAACTGCCTCCCTGCCATCAATTGATTTTCAGTCTGGACTGCCCCTGTGATCAGGTGGGGCGCTCCTGCCCTTTGCGGGAGGTGGTTCGTTCCGGCAGTCGGGTACGGGTGGAGCATGATCAGGTAATGGTGGGCGGCGAGGAGTGTTCCTTTGAAATTCTCGCTACCCCCTTGTTCGGGGAAAACGGCGAATTGTTCGGGATCGTCGAGTCCCTGCGCGATGTGACCGCCCGCAAGCAAATGGCCAATATGCTGCGGGATGAACAGGAGCGACTGGAACAGAGAGTCCGGGAGCGGACGGCGGAATTGATGCAGGCCGGCCAACTGGCCGCCATCGGCGAATTGGCGGCCGGAGTGGCCCACGAGATCAACAATCCCGTCAACGGGATTATCAACTTTGCCCAATTGCTGGCGGATGACAGCCAGGATGATGAGCAGCACGATATTTTACGGCGGATCATTGACGAGGGCGAGCGGGTGGCCGATATTGTCAGGAACCTGCTCGCCTTTGCCCGTCAGCACAGCGATCAGGAGAGCGACGAAGTGGCGGTGGCAACGGTGCTTGACAACGCCCTTGCCCTTTACACCCACCAACTGGCCAAAGACGGCATCATCCTGACCATTGACATCGAGGAGAATCTGCCCTTGCTGCGGCTCAATCCCCAGCAATTGCAGCAGGTCTTTCTGAATCTTTTGAGCAACGCCCGCCACGCCTTGAACCAGCGTTATAGTGGCAAGAACCCCGGTAAGAAACTGGCCATTCAGGTGCTCTTGCATAACGGAGCGGATGGCCGCTTTGTCCGCACCAAAGTCACCGATTACGGCACCGGCATCCCCCGGGAAATCATCGACCATATCTTTGAGCCATTTTTCTCTTCAAAAAAGCCGGGCGAGGGCACCGGCCTGGGGTTGAGCATCAGTCACGGAATTATCAAGGGATTCAAGGGCCACCTGCGCGTGGAAAGCGTGGCCGGGGAATATACCACCATGATGGTGGATCTGCCGGTCGCCTGACACCAGGGACTTGCCCGTTAACCAGCCGCAAAGGAATCAGGTCATGATGGAACCGGAAAAGATCGACAGTCGCATCCTGGTGGTGGATGACGAGGAGAGCCTGCGTCTGACCTTCAAGATGTTTCTGGCCAAGGAAGGGTATGGGCCGGTACTAACCGCCGGCACCTATGAAGAGGCCAAGGCGCTGATTGAAACCGAGGAGTTTGATCTGATCATCAGCGATATCGTGATGGAAGGGGAGTCGGGGATCGATCTCTTGCGCCGGGTGCGGGAGTTGCACAAGGAGTGTCCGGTGGTGATGGTCACCGGTTATCCCAATATCAACACCGCCACCGAGGCGGTGCGGCTGGGCGCCTTTGATTATCTGGCCAAGCCGGTCAAAAAGGACGATTTGTTGCGTACCGCCCGCATGGCCTTGCGCCAGTATGCCCTCTGGCGGGAGAAAAACCGCCTGGACCAGGAAAAGGATCGCTACCGGCAGAATCTGGAAATCGTCTTTCGCAGTGTCCGGGATATGATCATCACCGTTGATCCGGCCTTGCAGGTGGTCCAGATCAATGACCGGGCCAGGGAATGGGCCGAGGGGCTGGCTCTGGAGTTGCGGGAAGGGGCAAGCCTGGAGGCGTTGCCGGAACCTTTTCGGGTATTTGTTGAGGATGCCAGGCGGGTAATCGATTCCCACCAGGAGGTAGCCGAGCATCAGGTGGAACTCGAGTCGGAGCAGTTGGGGCGGGTGGTTTTCCGAATCAGCGGCGTGCCTCTGGAGGGCCAGCAGGAAAAATTCTCCGGGGCGATGCTGGTCTTTCGCGATGTCAGCCGCCTGGAATTTCTTGAGCAGCGGGGCAAGCGCAGCCGTTTTCATCGCCTGGCCGGCGGTTCTCCCGCCATGCAGACCGTTTACACCATGATTGAGAACGTCGGGCCGGTGGATGTGACGGTGCTGATCACCGGCGAGTCGGGCACCGGCAAGGAACTGGTGGTGGAGGCCCTGCACGCGGAAAGCCCCCGCCGGGGGATGCCGTTGATCAAGGTGGATTGCACCTCGATTCCGGAGAATCTGCTGGAAAGCGAACTGTTCGGTCATAAGCGGGGATCGTTTACCGGCGCTGATCGTCACCGGGAGGGGAGGATTCTTCAAGCCGACGGCGGCACCCTTTTCCTTGATGAAGTTGGGGATATTTCGCTGATGAATCAGGTGCGGCTCCTGCGTTTCCTCCAGGAGCGCACCTTCTATCCGGTGGGCGGCGACCAGCCGGTTTCGGTGGATGTCCGGGTGGTGGCGGCGACCAATGCCGATCTGCGGCAGAAGGTGCGGGATGGTCAATTCCGGGAGGATCTTTATTATCGGCTACGGGTGGTGGATATTCACCTGCCGCCCTTGCGGGAGCGGGATGGAGATATGGAACTGCTGGCCCGGATGTTCATGGAGCGTTTCAATAAGCAGTTGAACAAAAATATCAGCGGAATTTCCGATCAGGCCCTGCGGATGCTTACGGGTTATCGCTGGCCGGGCAATGTCCGGGAGCTGGAGCATGTCATTGAGCGGGCCTGCGTTCTTTGCGCCGGCCCCACCATCACCAGCGCCGACCTTTCCGCCGAGATCATGGGTGGGCAGGCGCCAATGGGCGTGGCGGCCCATAATGCTTCTCCGCAGGCGGCCGGAGGCGAAGGGCATGGTGGCGGTGGTATGCCCGACGATGGCGAGGAAGCGCGAATTATGCGGGTGTTGCAGCAGACCGATGGCAACAAGGCCAAAGCCGCCCGGCTTCTGGGGATCGACCGCAGCACCTTGTACCGCAAGATGAAGCAGTATAATATTCCGGATAGCGATTAAGCGCGCTTATTCCGCCGCCACACTGGTGAGGTAAATATGTGGCGGCGAAGTGTAGCGCGCAACACTTTTGTTGCGCGGCCTGCGGTTGCTCGGCGTGGGTCGTTCAACCGTCTCTGGTGGCAATATCCCCTTTTATTACCTTGTATCACGGTCATTATGGCGACTTCGCCACACTATTGCCGCAGCCTTTCTTCGCGGCCTTCTTCCTCTTTTATTTTTTTGTTTTAAATCGGCTAATTAGGGTTTGATCCCAAGGGTGTTTCGATTTTTGGGGCAGTGGCTTGTTGTTTTTCTGGCACGAACCATGCAAAGGTCTCTGGTCAAAGGCTGGCAAGATTCGCTTACAGGCGATAAGACCAACAGATAGACAAACAAGGAGGACACCATGAAGAACGTAGCCGGAATCGAAAAGGAAGGATTGGGAAGCAGTGTTCTTGATCAACAGGCAATGGTGGAAGGCGCTACCCAGGCCGGGATCGGGATCATTATGGTGCTGGCGGCTCTGATCGGGGTGTGGGGAATTGCCTGCCTGGTCGGAGGAGTTATGGAAGTAGGGGTAACCGAGTTGATGCGCGGTTTCGTCACTGCGGTTACCGGTAACTGAACCGGGATTTGCAGGATTGATCCGAACACTTAATGGTAACGATTAACTAAATAATACAAGGAGATACGGTAATGAAGACGGAAAGCAACAACCGAGGCGGAAAATTCTTTTGGGCATTGATGGTCGGATTGGGTGGCGCGGCCGGGGCTTGGGCCGTGGGGACCATTCTTTTCAGTCTGGCGCAGATGAACTGGCAGGTTTCCGAACTGCTGCGGAACTATCTGGTGGCGGTGGGCGCCATCGGCGAGTTTGAAACCCTGGTGGATTTTTACACCCACATCAAGGGAGTTGAATACATCATCTGTCTGGCTTTCCTGGCAGCCTTCCCGGCCTTTTTCAAGTATGTGAATAAGCCGACCGAGGCGCCGTTGGCCCGGCGTTGAATCGCCCCCGGCGGTTTCCGGGATAGCTCCAAAAAAAATCCGGGGATTCCCCGGATTTTTTTTGGCTGAAAAACTCCCATCAGCGGAACGTCATGGTATAAGATGATTCCGATGCCGGATCGGCGCGGTTGTCGCAGTCATCATTATCAAATTACCCAAAGGGGTGTTGCATGGCCCGTTATGTCCGCAATTACCTGTTGCTGCTCTTTGCGGCGGCAATTGCCGTCCTGGCTTACAACATTTACCGGATGGAAGAGCGGCCGCCTTATCTGGAGTATTCCGCCTTCCTGAGCAAGTTGGAGGAAGGGGGGATAAAGGAAATAAACCTGCGGGGCGGAGAGATCAGCGGCCGGGATAGCCTTGGTCAGCCTTTCGCCACCTTTGCCCCTGACCCGGCCACCCTGCTGCCGCGCCTCGAGAAGCAGGGGGTGACGATCAGCGCCCGGCCGGAAGCTGCGGCCTCCTCTTTTTGGAGCACGACCTTCCCAACCCTGCTGCTTTTCGGCGGACTGATGTTTTTCATGGTCATGCAGCAACGGGGCGGTTTGTCCCGATTTTCCAAAAAGACTCTTCCTACCCCATTGGATTCTCGGCAGAAAGTGACCTTTGCCGATGTCGCCGGGATTCCGGAGGCGCAGGAGGAACTTGAGGAGATTGTCGACTGCCTCCGCAATCCCGGCCGGATCACCCGTCTGGGCGGTCGGATTCCCAAGGGGGTGCTGCTCCAAGGGCCGCCCGGCACCGGTAAGACCTTGCTGGCCAAGGCGATTGCCGGCGAGGCCGGAGTACCTTTTTACAGTATGAGCGGTTCCGACTTTGTCGAGATGTTCGTAGGGGTTGGCGCTTCCCGGGTGCGGGAGCTTTTCNNGCCAAGGTGCCGTTTTTCAGCATCTCGGGCTCCGATTTTGTGGAAATGTTTGTGGGCGTGGGCGCATCGCGCGTGCGCGACCTGTTTAAGGAAGCCGCCAAAATGGCGCCTTGCATTATTTTTATCGACGAGATCGACGCAGTGGGGCGGAGCCGGGGGGCGGCGGCCGGGGCCGGTGGGCAGGACGAACGGGAGCAGACCTTGAACGCCCTGCTGGTGGAAATGGACGGCTTTCGCTCCGATGAAACGGTGGTGATCGTGGCGGCCACCAACCGGCCGGACGTTTTGGACCCGGCCCTGATGCGGCCCGGCCGCTTTGATCGCCAGATCACCATTCTGCCGCCGGATATCAACGGCCGGATCAAAATCCTCGAGGTTCATTCCCGGAATGTGACGATGGGGCCGGAGGTTGAACTTCAGGCAGTGGCTCGCAGCACCCCGGGGTTCACCGGCGCCGAACTGGCCAATCTGATGAATGAGTCGGCCCTGATGGCGGCCCGCAAGGGCAAGAGCGCCATTGGCCCGGACGACATCGAGGAGGCGCGGGACAAGATTCTGATGGGAGCCGAACGCAAGGGAATGGTGATCAACGCCGAGGAGCGGAAGACCACCGCCTATCATGAGGCCGGGCACGCCATTCTGGCAAAGCTCCTGCCCAACACCGACCCGATCCACAAGATCACCATTATTCCCCGTGGCCGGGCCATGGGGGTGACCCAGCAGGTGCCGCTGGACGACCGCCATGCCTATTCCCGGGAATACCTGATGAACCGGATCAAGATTCTCCTGGGCGGCCGCACCGCCGAGGAGATCGTGTTCCGGGAATTTTCCACCGGGGCCAGCAATGATCTCCAGGCCGCCACCAGTCTGGCCTCCCGCATGGTCTGCGAATGGGGGATGAGCGCGGTGCTCGGTCCCCGGGCCTATGTCAGGGAAAGCAGCGGTTTCCTGGGCGGCGAGGCGGGGGCCAGGCCCTACAGCGAGGAAATCGCCCGCACCATTGATACAGAAATCAACCTCCTGATCGAGACCTGTTACCAGGAGGCGATGATCATTCTTGAAGGCAAGATCGATCATCTTCATAAGTTGGCCCAGGTATTGCTCGCCAACGAGACAATTGATGGCCATGAAGTTGATATTATTATGAAATCTGAGCAGGTTGGGGGCGAAGAAACAGGCCTGTTGGCAAGGGCAGCCAGCTGAGCGTTTGGGGCTGAAGTGCAAAAAGTGTGGCGTGCCACACAACTGTTGCCACACTTCTGTAGCGAAAGGCCGGGACAAGGACGCTTGTGATGGGGCCCCTGTAGCAGGGACAGGTTGCAAAGCTCGCCATTTCCTGTGCGAATATCGGCTCGTTGGAATTGAATCGGATTATTTCCGGACGGTTTGGCATTGTCCATGCAAGAGGGGGCCGAAAGTAATCTTTTTAGATAAACTTTGGCAAAGGAGAGTCGGAATGGGTGGATCAAGGAAAAGGCTGCTGGGGATAGCGGCGGCCCTGCTGGTGTTCGGGGCGGTTCCGGGTCTGATCAAGGCCCAGGGGGGGGCGGACAGGGTGGCGCTGAACAAGCTCAGTTCCCTTTACGAGCCGGTTGATTTTGACCATGCCATGCATACCGGTCTGGCCGAATCGTGCGCGACCTGTCATCATCATACCCTGGGCGAGGCGCCGGTGGTCGAGCGTTGCGCCCGCTGTCACCAGGGCGGAGAATCGGTCGGCGCCATCGCCTGCCGGGACTGTCATTCGGCGGAGCGTTTCTCCTCGGCCTATCTGGAAAAAATTGAAAAAGACCCCTATCTTTATCACACCGGCCGGCCTGGTCTGATGGGCGCCCTGCATCAGCAGTGCCTCGGCTGCCATCAGGAGATGGGGGCGCCGGTCGGCTGCACCGATTGCCATCTTCGGACTGAAAAAGGGGATGCCTTCTACCGGAGCGGCGTCCATGCGCCAAAAGACAAGCCCGCCGGTAAATCCGGGCATTGACCGATTCTGCTCGTAACCGTTTGATCTGAAACTCTCAGCAAAAGGAACGGATAATGGAAAAAATAGATCGCAGAAATTTTCTCAAGGGCTCGCTGGCCGGGTCGGCCGCCTTGGCGACGGTCGGCCGGAGTACCGAGGGTCAGGCCGCCTCCTTTGGCGGCTACCCGGACAGCATGGGGGTGTTGGTCGATCTCACCAAATGCGTGGGATGCCGCACCTGCGAGGCGGCCTGCAACAAGGAACAGGGTCTGCCGGAACCGAAAAAATCCTTTACCGATCAGTCGGTCTTTGACGAGACCCGGCATGGGGGTCTGCCCCGGCGGCCTTCGGAAGACGCCTACACCGTGGTCAACCGCTACGAGACCAGCGGCGGCCCGGTTTACCGCAAGATCCAGTGCAACCACTGCAACGAACCGGGCTGTCTCACCTCTTGCTTTGTCAACGCCTACAGCAAGACCCCGGAGGGAGCGGTGATTTACGACCCCAAGGTGTGCGTCGGCTGCCGCACCTGCATGGTTGCCTGCCCCTTTTACATTCCGGCCTACAGTTATTCGAGCCCCATTAATCCGGTAATCAAAAAGTGCATCATGTGTTACGACACCCGCCTCAAGTTCGGCCGGCCGCCGGCCT
>DIKC01000197.1:15445-23093 GCA_002421565.1 Desulfobulbaceae bacterium UBA5628
CATATCTACGGTGAAAAAGAGATGGGCGGCACCGCCTGGATGTATCTCTCCGGGGTGCCTTTCAATGAGGTCGGCTTCGACACCAAGCTCGGTAGCGAGCCGGTGATTTCCTACGTCAAGGAGTTTCTTGCCATTGTGCCGATGGTACTCACCATCTGGCCCGCCCTCTTTACCGGCTTTTATCTGCTCGCCAACCGGAAGGAAGCCAACGCCAAGGATCAAGATAAGAAGGCAGAGGGGGTGAAATCATGAATCGACTGAAAGCAAAAGGTTTCCGGCCGATCGACTCCCTGCGCAAGCCGGACGGCACGTCGTGGAGTGTTAAGGAAAAACTGCTTCTGGGGCTGACTCCCGGAGAATATCTTTCCGCCCAGTTGCGTAATCCGTTCAACTGGCTGCTGGCTTTGATTTTCGTGGTGGGGGTGCCGATCATCATCGGTCGCTTCATTCACGGCCTGGGGTGGGTCACCCACAGTTCCTATGAATATCCCTGGGGGCTGTTTCTGTCCTGGGGGCTTTTTACCATGGTGCCGCTTTCCGCCTCCGGCTTCATGATGGGTACCACAGTGGAACTCTTCGGCCGTAGCGACTTCAAACCCATTGAACGACTCGGCCTGCTCAACGGCCTGCTCGGCTATCTGTTTGCGGTCATGTTTCTCCAAGTTGACCTGGGCCAGCCCTGGCGGCTGATTTATCCCATGTTCGTCTCCCTGGGGCCGGCGGCGGTGCTCTTCCTGGTGGCCTGGCATGTGGCCACCTATCTTTCGGTGCAGGTCGCCGAATTGGTGCCGGCCTTTTCCGAATGGATGGGGATACCCAAGGCCAAGAAATTTGTCAAGCGCCTGGTGCTGGGGCTGACCGTGGCCGGAATTATTCTTTCAACCCTTCATCAAGGGGCCTTGGGGGCGCTTTTCACTTATGCTCCCGGCAAGGTTCATCCCCTTTGGTATTCCGCCTCATTTCAATGGTTCCATTTCTTCTGTTCCGCGGTTTTTGCCGGCCTTTCCATGCTGATCGTGGTCAGTACCCTGACCAAGTGGTTTATGCGCTGGCGTTGCGATGAAACCTTCCTGAAGGCATTGGATCGACTGACCCTTGGACTGGCCAAGGGTGCGGCCCTGGCCCTGATCACCTATCTGGTGATCAAGTTCATCGGGGTTGCCCATGACAATGACTGGCAGTACCTGTTCAGCGGCTGGGGCCAGTGGTTCATGCTGGAGATGATAGTCGGGGTGATCATCCCCCTGGTGCTCTTCACTTCGGCGGTGCGCAACCAGAATGCGGTCACCGCCCGTTGGGGAGCCTTGCTGGCGGTACTGGGAATTGCCCTTAACCGCTTGAATACGGCCCTGATCACCTTTAATTGGAATTTGTACCAGGAGATTCCCCACTGGCGCGAAGTGGTGATCACGATTACGATTTACTCCGCTTATATCCTGATTTATCGGGCGGTTTTGGCAAGATTGCCGATTCTGTTCACCTGGAAGGACCAGCCGTAACGGTGGTTCGTTTCCTTAATCCCTGGGCGCCGGGGGGGCCTTGCCCGGCGCTCAGGCCCCCGCAAAGGAGCGGCTTATGGCCTTGAAAAGGCTAGTCCTGTTCGCGATCCTGGGGGTAGGTCTGCTTTTGGCCATGCTGCTCAGTCTGGGCCTGCGGCAGTATTCCCTTTATAACGGCCACAAGGCAATCGCCGATCAAACCGAAACCCTGCTTTTCCGCTTTACCGTAATCAGAGAACAATTAAGCGAGGAGTTGTTCCAGGTGGAAGCGATCGACTTGGGTGGGGTATCCCTTTCTCTGGAGCAGTTCAACTCTTCTCTCTCCGCGGTTCTGGCTGACCGCCGGATTCCCGACGAATACAAGCTGGGTTTTATGCAGGCCGTGGATTTGCCGGGGATGGTGGTGCTGGTGCGCCAGCTTGAGCTCCGTCCCAATGCCTCGGAGCTGCGGCGTAATCTGAATCGGGAACTGCGGGTTCTGGGGGAGAGGTTGCTGCTTTTTGATCGTCTGGTAAGGGAACAGGCCAGGCGGCAACTGATCGGATTTCAGAGTATGCTGATCGGCGCTCTGGCCCTGCTTTTGGCCGGCGCCCTGGCGTCTATGCTGGTTGGTTATCGGCGTTTGGTGTTGCCCTTTCTGGCTGAACGGGAAGATGGCGGCAAGGAGAGCGATAACCGTCGGCCGGCTGCCGCCGGTGCGTCCTTGTTGGCCGGGCCGGTGGCCTCGGATGGGGTGGTGATGGGGATTGCCCACGAGGTGAACGATCTGGCCAACGGGATGATCAATTACGCCCAGGTGCTGGCCGATGAACTGCAAGACCGTCCCGGCCAGCGGGAAATCGCCGCCAAGATGATCGCCACCGGTGAGCAGTTGGCCGGGATCATGAAGAAAACCATCTTTTACAGCCGGGGCGACGAGGAGGAGTTCCTTCCCCTGGCCGAGGTGCTGGCCGACGCGGTTTTGCTGGGCCGTTACGCCCTCAAGAGCTCCGGCATCCAGGTGGAGATGGACCTGCCCGCCGATTTCCCGGCCCTGCCGGTCAATGCCCGGCGGATGCAGCAGGTTTTCCTGGTTCTCTTCGAGGATGCCCGCCGGGTTCTCAACCTCCACTATCCGGCCAAGGATGCCAACAAGCGCTTCCGGATTCACGGCGAAATCCGCAGCCGGGAGCAGGGGCGTTGCCTGCAATTATCCTTGGGCGATCAGATGGGATTCATGGCAACGGCGGAAGGGGAGGGGTTCGGTCGGCTCCAGGAGATTGTCGCGCAGCAGGGCGGCGCCCTCAAGATCGAGGCCGCTTCCGGCCGCCACCCGGCCATCATCCTGGAGTTTCCCTGCTGAAAAAAGCGCGGCCCGGGAACGGCGTAAAGCCATGCCCGGGCCGGCGAAAAAAGCTTGGATGAAAAGACGGGCTTACTTCTTGCCTTTGTTGGCGGCCCGCTTGGAAGCCTTGAGGGGGTTGACCTTGACCGAGGCGGTAATCACCTCCGGCTTGGCGTGGGTGGCGAAGTTGCAGATCCCCAGCCGCCACTTGGCCTCGGGAGAGAGGAAGGTCTGGCAGTAACGGTTGGTCTCAACCTCCACCACCCGGCCGCAGCCTTCGCATTGTTCGATCACTGTCTTGAAACCGCCGCTGGTGTATTTTTCCAGGCCGCTTTGCGCGGCTGCCGCTGCCTTTGCCATCTTCCTGACCTCCTGAAACTTTCCTGTCAAACCAGGGGAATTTTTAAGCGATATTGCTGAAAGAGGCTATATAAAGAAAAAAGCCCCGGCTGTCAAACTAAAAACATTAACGCAGTTCTTCCAGGCGGGCCAGGTTGTCCTTGATCCGGGCCAGGGTGGCGGTCAGTTCCGCCTCCTTTTCCCGTTCCTTGGTCACCACCTCGGGCGGGGCGTTGGCCATGAATTTCTCGTTGTTCAACTTGCCCTGAACCCGGGCCAGTTCCCCTTGGGTTTTGCCCGCTTCCTTTTCCAGCTTGGCGCTTTCCGCCGCCACATCCACCAGACCGGCCAGGGGCACGAAAATTTCCAGATCCTGTTCGATGTGAGAGGCCGCACCCTTGGGTCGGCTGCCGGTTTCCTGGATGTCCAGGGCAACGCTGCGGGTCAGGTTCATCAGCGAAGCGCTCAGTTCGGCCAGTTGCGCCCGTTTGCCCGGGTCGGGGCAAACAATGGCGACCTTGATCTCGGCCGAGGGGTGGAGCATGTTTTCGCTGCGGATGGTGCGGATGCCGCCCACCACGGTCATGAACAGGGCGGCCTTGCTTTCCGCCGCCGGATTGCGCCAGGCCGGTTCTTCCTTGGGGAACGGCGCCACCATGATGCTCTCCCGCTCACCCGGCAGGGCATGCCAGATTTCCTCGGTGACAAAGGGGGTGATCGGGTGGAGCAGCTTGAGGATGCTTTCCAGGGCCAGCAGCAGCACGCTCCGGGCCTGGTCGCGCCCCGCCTGGTCGTCGCCGTACAACTCGGGCTTGATCCATTCCAGGTACCAGTCGCAGAACTCCCGCCAGACAAACTGGTAGATGGCCGAGGCCGCGTCGTTGAAGCGGTATTCGTCCAAGGCCCGCCGCATCTCGCTGCTCACCGCCCCCACCCGGCTTAAAATCCACTGATGGGGCAGGCTCAACCCGGCCGGGTCAAGGGCCGCCGTTGCCGGCTGGTGCTCGGCCACGTGCATCAGGGTGAAGCGGGCCGCGTTCCAGATCTTGTTGATGAAGTGGCGGTAGCCCTCGATTCGTTCCTCGGCCAGGCGGATGTCCCGGCCCTGGGCGGCAAAGGCGGCCAGGGTGAAGCGAAGGGCGTCGGTGCCGTACTGGTCCATCAGTTCCAGGGGATTGAGGACATTGCCCTTGGATTTGCTCATCTTGTGGCCGTGCTTGTCGCGGATCAGGGCGTGGAGGTAAACGTCGCGGAAAGGCACCTCGTCCATGAAATGGAGCCCCATCATCATCATCCGGGCGACCCAGAAAAAGAGAATGTCAAAGCTGGTGATCAGGACGCTGGTGGGGTAGAACATCGCCAGTTCCTTGGTCTTGTCCGGCCAGCCCAGGGTGGAGAAGGGCCAGAGGGCCGAGGAAAACCAGGTGTCGAGGACATCGCTTTCCTGCTGCAACTCGCGGCTACCGCACTTGTCGCACTGCTCCGGGTCGGTTTCGCTGACCAGCAGCGCCCCGCACTGTTGGCAGGTCCAGGCCGGAATCCGGTGGCCCCACCAGATCTGGCGGGAGATGCACCAGTCGCGGATGTTGTCCATCCAGTCGTAAAAGGTGTTGTGCCACATCTTGGGCAGGAGGCGGATTTTTTCCTCCCGCACCGCGGCCGAGGCCCGTTCGGCCAGGGGTTTTACCCGCACGAACCACTGCTGGGAAAGGGCCGGCTCCACCACCGTCTGGCAGCGGTAGCAATGGCCCACCCCGTGCTGGTGGGGTTCGATTTTTTCCAGCAGGCCGGCGGCCTCCAGATCGGCCACCACCTTTTCCCGGCAGGCGAAGCGATCCAGCCCGGCATAGGGGCCGGCGGCCTCGTTCATCCGCCCCTGATCGTCCATTACCTTGAGGATCGGCAGGTCGTGGCGGCGGCCGATTTCAAAGTCGTTGAGATCGTGGGCCGGGGTCACCTTGAGCGCCCCGGAGCCGAATTCCAGTTCCACATGGGTATCGAAGACCACCGGGATTTCCCGCTCGCTAAGGGGCAGCCGCACCTTGCCCCCCTTGAGATGCTGGTAGCGTTCGTCCCCCGGATGAACCGCCACCGCCGTATCGCCGAGCATGGTTTCCGGCCGGGTGGTGGCCACCACCAGATGGCCGCTGCCGTCGGCCAGGGGATAGCGGATGTGGTAGAGCTTGCCGTCGGTGGGTTCGTGTTCCACCTCCAGGTCGGCCAGGGCGGTCTGGCAGCGGGGGCACCAGTTGATGATGTAGTCGCCCTGGTAGATCAGCCCTTCCTTGTAGAGGCGGACAAAAACCGCCCGCACCGCCTTGGAAAGCCCCTCGTCCATGGTGAATCGTTCCCGGTCCCAGTCGCAGGAGCAGCCCAGCCGTTTAAGCTGGTTGATGATCTGGCCGCCCGATTCCTCCTTCCACTTCCAGACCCGTTCGATGAATTTGGCCCGGCCCAAGTCCTGGCGGCTGACCCCTTCGGCGGCCAGTTGCCGCTCCACCACGTTCTGGGTGGCGATCCCGGCATGGTCGGTGCCGGGCAGCCAGAGCACGTTGTAGCCGTCCATCCGGCGGTAGCGCACCAGGATGTCCTGCATGGTGTTGTTCAGGGCATGGCCGACATGGAGCACCCCGGTGACGTTGGGGGGCGGAATGACGATGGAAAAGGAGGGCCGCTTTTCATCCAGGGTGGCCCGGAAGTTTTTGTCCGCCAGCCATTTCTGGTACCAGTGATCCTCGATTTCCCGGAATTCATAGGCCTTGCTCAGTTCGCGCATCACAAAACACTCCACGGTTTGGGGAGAAAGATATTGGTGTAAAGGTCAAGGGCGTAGCGGTCGGTCATCCCGGCGATGAAATCGCAGACCATCCGCTCCCTGGGGGTGCCGGCCGGGTAATCGATGGGCGGCTCCCAGTATTGGTCGTGCTCCATGAAATAGGCGTAAAGCTCCCGCATCACCTTCATCGCCTTGAGGAAGTCGTCATGGACCTTGTAGTTTTCATAGACATTGGCAAAGAGAAAGGCGCGCAGTTCGACGATCCCGGCCATGATCTCCGGGCTCAGGAGCAGCCGTTCGCCGCCGCCGGCCAGGGTTTGCTCCACCAGATCGCGGACCATGGTTCCGATCCGTTCCGAGGAGGTGGCGCCGAAGAGGCGGCAGAGATCGCGGGGAATCTGCTCCGTTGCCAGCACCCCGGCCCGCACCGCGTCGTCGAGATCGTGATTGACATAGGCGATGATGTCCGCCACCCGCACCACCCGGCCTTCCAGGGTGGCGGCCAGGTCGTGCAGGTCGGCGGGGAGGATTTCCTTGCGGCCCTTGGAGTGGTGGATGATGCCGTCCCGCACCTCCCAGGTGAGGTTGAGGCCCGCCCCTTTTTTCTCCAGGATATCCACCACCCGCAGGCTTTGCTGATAGTGCTGGAAGCCCTCGGGATAAAGCTCGGCCAGAACCGATTCGCCGGCATGGCCGAAGGGGGTGTGGCCGAGATCGTGGCCCAGGGCGATGGCCTCGGTGAGATGGCCGTTCAGGCGCAGGGCCACCGAGATGGTGCGGGCGATCTGGGAAACTTCCAGGACATGGGTAAGGCGGGTGCGGTAATGGTCGCCGGCCGGGGCGAGAAAGACCTGGGTTTTGTGCTTGAGGCGGCGGAAGGCCTTGCAGTGGATGAGCCGGTCCCGGTCGCGCTGGAAGGCAACCCGGATGGTGCACTCCTCCTCCGGCCGCAAGCGCCCCTTGCTGTCGCGGCTCAAGGCGGCCCAGGGGGCCAGGGAGGCGGCCTCCCGTTCTTCAATCTGTTGGCGGATCAAGCTCATCGTTAATGGTCGGTGCATCCGGGTTGGGGTTTGCGCGATGGCGCTGAACATACTGGCAAAACGCCCTCTGGTCAAGGAGAGAGGGCGATCGGATTATGAAACTATTTCTCCGTCCCACAGGCGGCGCAGGAAAATTCTCCAGGGCATGACGTGAATCCCGTCGCTGATTCTTTCGCGGCTTTCATTGCACACCACCATCGCCTTACGGGGCGAGAAGTCATCCATAAAAGCGCGGAGCGGTTTGAGGTCGCGATTGTCGATCCGGTCGGCACCCTTGACTTCGATGGCGACTTCGCCCCCGCCCAGGATGAAATCGACCTCCAGGCCGCTTTTCGTGCGCCAGAAGGAGATGGGCATATCCAGTTCGGCATGGGAGTTGTAGGCGGTCAATTCCATGAAAATAAAATGTTCAAGGGCCTTGCCGAACTCTTCGCCCTTTTCCTCGGCCAGATGGCGCTTGGTCAGGGCGCCGGCCACCCCGACATCAAAGAGATAGAATTTGGGGGCCTTGCCGATTACCTGCCGGCCCTGCCTTTTCTTGAAGGGCAACACCAAGGTGCCCAGCAGGGTGTCCGCCAGGATTTGAAAGTACTCCTTGACCGTCTTGGCATCGACGCCGCACTCCCTGGCAATATTGGTATAATTGAGGTGCTTCCGGGTTTTCAGTGGG
>DIKC01000150.1 GCA_002421565.1 Desulfobulbaceae bacterium UBA5628
AACCTCCTGGAATCGGAACTTTTCGGTCATGAACGGGGGGCCTTCACCGGGGCGGTGACCGCCAAGAAGGGACGGTTTGAATTGGCTGACGGCGGCACCCTCTTTCTCGATGAAATAGGGGATCTGCCCGTCACCGCCCAAGCCCGGTTGCTCCGTTTTCTGCAGGAAAAAACCTTTGAGCGGGTGGGTGGCACCAAAACCCTCAGGGTTGACATCCGCCTGGTTTCCGCCACCAATCAGAACCTTGAGGAAATGGTGGCCAAGGGAGGGTTTCGCGAGGATCTTTTCTACCGTCTCTGCGTGGTCAGGATCAAGACCCCGGCTCTGCGCCAGCGGCAGGAGGATATTCCGCGCTTGGTGGATCATTTTGTCAATCACTACAGCGAGATTCACAATCGACCCATTACCGGCCTGGATCGGGCCGCCCGGGACTTTCTCAAGCATCATCCCTGGCCGGGCAATGTCCGGGAATTGATGAACTGTCTTGAGTGTATGGTGGTTTCCGCGGTGCGCCCCCAACTGACTCTTGAGGACATCCCCGAACACCTCCGTCGCTTGTCGTATCCCAAGGATTGCCTCGACTCCGAAAAATCCGACGGTATGCTGGCCCGCAGCGAAAAACAGTTGATCACCGACGCCCTTCAGCGAACCGGGATGAATAAGGTGGCAGCCGCCAAGATGCTGGGCATCGGCCTGCGTACTCTCTATCGTAAAATCGATAAGTGGGGTTTGTAGCCCAAAAAAAACGGCCTGTATCGTCATCGCTAAGGGAGGAAAGCGCTGACGAACAGGCCGTTGTCTAGAATATGCGGGATGATTTGCATCCCGTGAGCCGCCAGACATCGTCATCTTCCGCAAATAGCATGCCAAGGCCACTTAAGTAATTATAACAGATTGAAATTAGGCGATTATCTTCTTCGGTCTCAGGTATGGTTTGGTAAAACAGGCAAAATTGTTGCCAAAATGACAAGTCCGGGCGGATTGTTGCGCCACCAGGGTTGGCCCCTTAAAGGCAAAAAAAATCCCCGATGAAAATCGGGGATTTCTGGTAAAGTTTGCCCGCCCCTCTGCCTTGGGAGCAAGGGGGCGGGGGGAAGTCAAGTTACAATTTAAGGCTGGGCGCCATAATGCGCTTCTTCAACCGGAGCCAAGGCGCCGGGTGCATGGCACAGGACGCAGGCTGCGGTGCTGCCGGAGCTGGTGGTGTTCGACTCAATGTGGGCCGTGGCCACCTCGCCATCATGGCAGCTGCCACAGGCAGGCCCGGCGTTTTTCCAGTTAGCCGCCTCGGTCATCGCCGCATTGCTTTCATCATGGCAGAATTTACAATCAGCCGGACGAGCAGACGAAGTCCGGGCCGCCGGGACCACGGTGTTGGTGGCCGGGTTGAACGCCGGCAGGCCGGCCGGATACTGGGCCTTGCTGTAGTCATGCGTGCCGTTGATCACATAACTGCCGCCTTCCTGAACGCTCGGCAGGAAACGGCCCATGTGGATCTTGTGCACGATGGTGCCGATCTCGACCGACTGTGATCCCGCCAAGGCGTTATCAGCGATGGTCAGAGTCGGGGCGGTGGAGCTGCTGAACGGATCAAAGGTGTTTTTGGTATGGCAGCCCGTACACCGTTCGAGGGAGAACCCGGAATGGAGTTGAGAGGTGCCGTGACACTTGACGCAAGCGGTGTCCCAGCTGACGATGTTGCGGGTTTCAGCCGTGCCGCCGTCCGGCACAAAGTCGATGAACGCCTCTTTCTTATTGCCGGAAATACTGATAGCAATACGATGGGTTCTGTTCGGTTCGTAGGCTACCGGATAGAGCATGGTCGGCAGATTTGTTGAACTATAGGCCTCATTCGCGGGGTAACTAGCCGCCATTCTGGTGCCGACCTTGCTGATGGTTCTGATGTCACCGGCAATATCGCCATTCTTCAGGCCGAACTTGTAGGTGTAGGCGCCACCACCAAGATTGGTGAGAGTGCCATCCGCTTGCGATTCCGCTTGCGCTTGGGTCACCGGGTGGTTGGCCGTTTTGGTCCGCATCTTCATCAGGTAACTTTCCCAATAGCTGGGGGCGCCCGCGGTTGCGGGAACCAGCTTGGCCAAGGTAAAGGAGGCGGCAGTGAGATCGGTCTTGGCCGCGCCATTTTCGGTAACGCTGAAGGAAACGGTGACTCCGCCGTCGGCATCGACGGTTACCCCACTGATCGTGGTTTCAACCGTGCGTTGGCTGGCGTCGCGATTGGCGGCCGGGGTGTGTTTGCTTGCGATATAGGCGGCGGAATGGCAATATACGCATGCGGTGTTGTCGGCGTAGTTGTGTGTCTGGCCCGCGCCACCCTTGATGCCGGTATAGGCCGAGCCATCGAACTTGATCGTGGTGTGGCAGGAATCACAGGCAGTCATGGTCGGCTTGTTTTTCCAGTTGTCGGCCTGGGCCACGGTGTTGTGACATTTATCGCAGTTGAGCATGTTGTCGCGCATCGGGTAGACGAGGTTAGCCACCGGTACCTTGCCGGCATTGTCTCCGGTGCCCACGATCCCCCAGCCATCGCCATGTCCGTTCCAATGCAGGTTGCCCAAGGTTTCAGCCTTGCCGCTGTGGATCTGGTGGATCATGGTCACCATGTCCGCTTCGTGGGCGGCCATGGTGGTGTTGTACTCGGGGCTGTGGCAAACCACGCAGGCCTGGGTGTTGTTGCGGCCAAATGAGTGAATGGTCACCCCGTAGCCGTGGCACTCTTTACAGGATTCGTCGTTCACCACTTCTTTGCCCGAAGCGATTTGAGCCGCCAGATTGTTGGTGGAAAAATCATAGACGGCGTTGGCCCTTTGATAGGCCGCTCCGTTGTTGAACTGAATCAGAGCCCGCTGGGTGGTGGTGCCGGCAGGGGCGTCAGTCACCTTTTTATCGGTGGTCAGGGTGTAGTTGCCGGGAGTGGCGTTTTCAACCAGGGCATCGGTAGCGGCGCCCCAATAGGTCCACTCGTCAGAGGCGCCATTGGTCCCCGGCAGCAGGCCGGTGAAAGCAATGGAGGTGACTGAATCGGTCATGCCGGTAACCGCTGTATTATCGGTGGTAGCCTTAAAGGTGGCAGTGATGAATCCATCGGCATTGGCGCCAAGCACCAGATCGCTGATCGTTAAGGGCGTGGCGGCTGCCGGGGCAAGACCAGCGCCAGCCGCGCCATCGGCGCCAGCCGCGCCATCGGCGCCATCCGCGCC
>DIKC01000191.1 GCA_002421565.1 Desulfobulbaceae bacterium UBA5628
GGCGGTTTTGTTCCGGGTGTTGACGGTCAACTCGAAGGGCTCCGGGCCGGCGGGGACGGCCGCCAGCAGCAGCCGTTCCCCCTCGATCCGGTAAGCGTCGGCCGCCAAAGGAACGCCGTTTACGCTGATCCTGGTCAACTCCAGATGGCGGCCGTAAAGCTCAAGGGGCAAACCCGCTTCCGACCGGGCCGGGTTGCGGCGCAAGACCAGACGGGAGGCGACCAGGGCCTCGGACTCGAACAAATCGACCCGCAGATCAATCTCGTCCACCAGAAAAGCGGGCGGCGTATATTCCGCCAGCCGCACCGGCCTCGGCGCACCGCCTCCTTCCTTGCCGGCCGCCATCAGGAAAGGCTCTCCACCAGCGGCACCTGGATGCTCAAGCCCGGACTCAGGGCGTTAAGATCAAGTTCCGGGTTATATTTACGGATCAGCCAGAGGGGGAGGTCAAATTCCAACCGGCACAGTTCCCAGATGTTGTCGCCCTTTTTCACCCGATGCTCCCGCACCCCTTCCACCTTGAAGGCGGCAAAGAAATCCTCTTCCTGTTCCTTGTGAAATTCGTAGCGCCGTTCCTCGAAACCGGCCCGATCCACCTGGGCCAGAGGAATCTTGAGCGTCTGGTCAAGGCGCAGAGTCCGGCCGAAATTAAGGCCGTTGAGCCGCCGCAACTCCTGGGCCCTGATCCCCAGCCATTCCGCGTAATGGCCCAGAGTTTCCTCCACCTCTACCCGGATAATCCCGTAAAGGGAACCGCCGCCCTTGTCCTGCCAGACCCGTTCCACCTGGAGATGGCCGCTGACCACCGCCGGATTGACTTGGGCCTCGCTTATGGCGGCCGGAACCTTATCCGGAGCCTTATTCGGGACGGCAACGGCCTTGGGAGGCTCCGGCAGCGACGGCCGGGCAACGGCCGCGACCTTGGTCGGCGGCGGCACCTGGGGCTCAAGAGCGGCCATACGTTGCTCAACCACCTTGGCGGCCACCGCCGCCCCCGCCTTTTCCTTCGTTTTCGCCTGCGCCAAGCGGGTCGGCGGTTCGCCCCGGCCGGGCAATCGCAAATTCTGGCCGGCATAAACCGTGGCCCGATTGCCCAACTGGTTGGCGGCAATCAACTCCTGCAGGGAAATATTGTGACGCCGGGCGATTGCACCGGCCGTATCGCCGGACTGAACCATGTAAAAATTGCTCCGCTGCTGTTGCGGCCGCAGCAAATCGGCAGGCAAGCCGGTGGCCGCCAGACGGGCGTATTCGGGACGATCCGGCAGGCGCAGGCGGTAACCCTTGGGAAGATGCTTGCGGCCCTGAAAGACCGGCTCCCGCAGGGCCGGATTGTAACGCCGCAGGGTCTCATGATCGATATTCAAATGGGCCGCCAACTCTTGCAACGGCAGATAACCGGTCAGGGTCAGCTCATGGCTGCTCAAGGGCGGTTCCAGGCGCAACTCCCCGAAATAACGGGAGGCGTTCTTGGCCACCTCCACTGCCGCCAGAAATTCCGGATAAAAATTACGGGAGGCAAACTTGAAATAACCGCCGTCATACTGGCGGAAGATGGTTTCGTAATCGCCGTGCTGGGCCTTGGCCCGCAACATGCCGTTGGCGCCGTGATTGTAAGCGGTGATCGCCAGGGGCCAGTCACCCAGCTTTTCGTAATTCTCCCGCAGGAAAAGGGCGGCGGCCCGGGTGGCGGCAATGGGATCGCGGCGTTCGTCCACCACGTAATCGATGGTCATATAACGAGCGCCGGTGGCGCGCATGAACTGCCAGATTCCGGCCGCCCCGGCCTTGCTGTAGGCCTGGTAATTGAAGGACGACTCGACGTGAGGAAGATAGGCAAGTTCCTCGGGCAGGCCATGTTCGCGGAAAATCCGTTTGATCCGGCCAAGGTAGGCCCCGGAACGAATCACCCCTTCCCGGAAACGATCCTGTTGACCCTGCTGAAAACGGATATTGGCCGCCGCCGCCCGCAACCGTTCCGCCCCCGGATCGGGGCCGAACATGGCCAGCACCCGTTGCTCCTCGGCCCCGGCCGGGGCCGCTCCCCCTGCCAGGGCCAGGAGCATGGCCCGGTATTTTTCCCGGGCCGCGTCCACCTTGGCTTTATTACGCTTACGGGCCGCGGCCTCCCAACTGTTCTCCACCTCGATGGCCTGATAAATCACGGCCAGATCGTTGCTGTCGTGGAGCAACCCTTGAGTGGAGGGATAACGCCCGAAAATATCGCGCCAGAAAGCGACATTGGGCTTGATGCAATCCGGCTCCGGAAACGACGCCAGGGCCGCCGTCGGCAGCCACAAGAGCAGACTCACAACCAGCAGCAACATCCGCATGATCAGCCTCCCGCCTTTGATTCGGCCGCAACTCCGGCGCTCTCCCGCCGGTCGATCAGGTAATTGCTGCCTTCCAGCTTTTTGACGTAATGCTTCAACTGGGAGGCAGCGGCGGAAACCTCGCCGGAATGGCGGTATTTGCTGCCCTGGCCGGTGATGAGAACCGCGATCGAAAGGCTGAGCAAGGGAAAGCGGGTTTCCTGATCCAGACGATCCTTGCCGATAAACTCGCCGGCCGCGATGTCTTCCGGGCTGAGGAACATATTGCGAACCAGGGAAAAATTGGCCAGCACCTGCCGACAAACCTCCTCCGCCTTTTCCTCGCGGACGATAAAGACAAAATCATCGCCCCCGACATGGCCGACAAAGCTGCCCTCCCGGGCCTTTTCCTCCACCACGTTGACGATGATCCGGGCCACCATCAGAATCACCTCGTCGCCCCGGGCAAAACCGTAGCGGTCGTTGTAGGGCTTGAAGTTGTCGATATCCACGTAACAGACCCCGTAAGCCGCCGGCTGATCAAGGGTCTGACGAATGGCCCGCAGAATCGAGGTATTGCCCGGCAGGCGGCTCAAGGGGTTGTTGTCGAAAACCCGCACCATCCGGGCCTCGGCCAATTGCAACCGGGCCAGCAGCACTTCGGCGGAAAAGGGCTTGATCAAGAAATCATCCACCGGATATTGGCACCAGTTGAGCCCGGCCGCCAGGTCTTCCTCGTTGATTGCCAGCAGAATCGGGATATTGGCCTTTTGCAGACAGGAAGCCACCGCCCGCACCAACTGGCGGTCGCCGTCACCGGCAAAATTCTTTTCCACCAGCAGCAGATCGGGCGGATCTTCCAGAATCATGGCCACCGCCTCTTGCAACCGTTCGCTGCTCTTCACCTGATATCCGCCCTTGGCCTCCAGCAGCATCCGTATCGGAGCCCCCACAAACCCGGGCGAACCGGCAATCAGTAAGCGCGCCATATTTTTTACCCTTTCTCCGCCCCGTCGGCCGGCAGGCCGCCGACCCCGCCGGCTTTAATATCAAGGCTGAATCCCTTGACATCCCAGAGTTTTTCCTCAACCTCCACCAGCAGTTCATCAATATCTTCCGGCTTCAATTTGAGCAGTTCCCACGCCTCCGGCCGCAGGGCCGGGACCCAGACATCCTGGCCGTGACCGTAACCCAGACCGCGAATCACGATGTCGGAAAAATGAATGATGGCGGCGCTCAAGCGCTCGTTTTCGGCCTGACCGGGCTGGTGATGGCAACTGATCGGCTCGACCAGTTTGCCCGGCAGATTCCAGCTCTTGGCCAGCCAGCCGCCCACCTCGGCATGATCCAGACCGAGCACCTCCTGCTCCGCCTCCCGCCGGGAGATGCCGCGACTTTCCACCAGGACGGAAATCTGGGCGTACTCCTGAGGCAGTTCCATCTTGATCGCCACCTTGCCGAGGTCGTGGATCAAACCGGCGGTGCTCACCTCCTCGGGGTCGCTCACCCCCAGCCGCTTGGCGAGAACGCTGCACACTACCGCGCAGCCCAGGGAATGCTCCCACAGCTCCACGTCCTGATCTTCCATCAATTCAAAAATCGAGGCGCTGATGATCAAACTCTTGATGACGTTGAAACCGAGGAGAATAATGGCGCTGTTGATCGAACTCACCCGCTGGGGAAAGCCGTAAAAGGCGGAGTTGACCAGCTTGAGCAGCTTGGCCGCCAGGATGTGGTCCTTGCCGATCACCTTGCCCATCTGTTCGGTGGTGGTGTCCGGGTTCTCGGCCATCTGGGTGAGTTTGGTTACAATCCCGGGCAGAGTGGGAAGATTTTTTACCTCCCGCAGCGCCTTACGGATTTTTTCGCGCCGTGCATCATCCTCCATGCTACTGCCTCCGGGATTCGATCAGCCGTTCCTGAATGCGTTTTTTCAGGTACATCAGCGGCTTGATCTGGGTGACCTTGCTGAACCGGTGTTCCACTTCCAGCACCTCTTCCTTGAGACTCTTCTGCCCTTCCACCGGCACAGGAAAGCCTTCCACCGTGATATGGGTGATATCCATCCGCTTGAGCCGCTCGATCAGGCTGTCGGTAAGTTCGGTGCCCTTGCCGCAGAGCACCCGCCCTTCCGAAATCTCGACCTCCTTGGCCAGCACCATGCCGGGGGCCGCCTGGACGGTTGTAATCTGTTGCATGATTAAAGCTCCTTTGCCGGGCACATTGACAGCTCAAACAAATGGCATTAAATTATCGCCCGTTCAACCTATAACTTAATTGATTTCAGGCCGCCGGTCATCCTGAAAAATGACCAAGACCGGTCGCCCAACCAAGAGGAGCAGTAAACATGCCGATTTACGAGTACGAGTGTCAAAAATGTCATGAGATTATCGAGGTCAAACAGAGCCTGGCCGATGCGCCGCTCACCACCTGCCCGGCCTGCGAGGGCGAGCTTTGCAAGATCATCTCCCAGACCTCCTTCCGGCTCAAGGGCGGCGGCTGGTATGCCGACGGCTACAGCGGCAACGGCAAGGGCAAAAGCTGCCCGGCCGGCGACAGCGCCCCGGCTGCCACTCCCCCCTGCGGCAAGAGCACTGCTTGCGGCTGCAATTGCGGCTGATCCCCTCCCCTGCTTACTCTCTGATTACCATCGCCATGGCGTCGCCGTAACTGAAAAAGCGGTAGCGCTGGGCCACGGCATGGGCGTAGGCGGCGAGAATCCGCTCCCGGCCGACTAGGGCGCTGACCAGAAAAAGCAGCGACGAACCAGGCAGATGGAAATTGGTGATCAGATTGTCCACTGCCCGGAAAACGTGGCCGGGATAGATGTAAAGATCGCAAGGGCCGCTCCGGGTCCGAACCACCCCCGCCGGATCGGCCGCCGCTTCCAGGGCGCGGACGGTAGTGGTGCCCACCGCCCAGATCCGGCCGCCGGCCGCCCTGGTTGCATTGACCAGGGCGGCGGTCTCGCCCGACACCTCCAGATACTCGGCATGAATGGCGTGTTCCCGGATATCGACGCTCCGCACCGGGGCAAAGGTGCCGTAGCCCACATGCAGGGTGACCTGGGCCATCCCCACTCCCGATTCCCGCAGCCGCCCGAGCAGCCCTTCGCTGAAATGAAGCCCGGCGGTAGGGGCGGCCACCGCCCCGGTGCGGCTGGCGTAAACGGTCTGATAACGCCGGCGATCCTCGGCGCTTTCCCCGGCTTCCCTGGTGATGTAAGGGGGCAGCGGCATTTGCCCGCGCCGGGCCAGGCAATCATCCAGTTCCCCGCAATAATGGAGCGCCACTTGCGCCCGGCCGCCCTCTTCCAGGGCCGTCACCTTCCCGGACAGATCATCGCCGAAGTGCAGGGTCATGCCAATCCGGCAGCGCTTGGAACTTTTGAGCAGGCCAACCGCCGCGACCGCGCTCCAGCCGGAATCTGCCGCCGGCAAGGCGGTATCCGGCCGGGGGTAATCAAGCAGCAAAAGTTCCACCCGACCGCCGGTTTCCTTGCGCCCCAGGAGCCGGGCCGGAAAGACCCGGGTATTGTTGCAGACCAGCAGATCGCCGGGCCGAAACAAATCCGGCAGATCGCCGAACATCCGGTCGGCCAGGGCGCCGTCGCGGCCGGGAAGCACCAGCAGCCGGGAGGAGTCCCGTTGCGGGGCCGGATGCTGGGCAATCAACTCCGGCGGCAGATGATACTCATAGCTGTTCAACAAAAAATCGTCGTTATTCACTAAAAACACCTTTGAAGATCGGCTTGCGGTGGGGTATTGGTAGCCTTAACCCCTAACCTTTGAACAGGAGAACTTCCTTGCTCACTCAACTAATTCTGGCGGCGGGCCTGGCGGTGATCGTCTCCGCCCTGTGCAGCATCTGCGAAGCGGTGCTTTATTCGGTGCCGCTCAGCCGGATCGAAATGCTGGCCCAAAACAACCGGCGCTCCGGCAAGATTCTTAAACGCTTCAAGCAGGAGATTCACAAACCGATCACCGCCATCCTCACCCTCAACACGGTGGCCAACACCGCCGGGGCGGCAGTGGCCGGGGCGGCGGCGGCAGTGGTCTTCGGAGCCCAAAACCTGATCTGGTTTTCCGCCGTCTTCACGGTAACCATCCTCCTCTTTTCGGAAATCCTGCCCAAAACCCTGGGGGTGGCCTACAGCAAAACCCTGGCCCCCTTGATCGCCCATCCCCTGAACTGGCTGGTCAAAATCCTTGCCCCCATCGTCTGGCTGATTCAGGCGATTACCCGCCTGTTCGGCGGCGGCAAGGATCAGGCCCTGATCTCCGCCGAGGAGGTGGCCGCCTTTGCCGCCATCAGCCGCCGGACCGGGGCGATCGACAGCCAGGAGGAGCTGGTGATCAACAACATCCTGGCCCTGCGCCACAAGCAGGTGCGCCAGGCGATGACCCCCCGCACCGTCACTTTCACCCTGGACGCCACCATGACTGTGGCCGACGCCCGCGAGTTCGAGAAAAAATGGAACTTCCACAGCCGGGTACCGGTGTACGAGCGGGACCAGGACAACGTGGTCGGGATCGTGATGCGCAAGGACGTGCTGCTCAACGCCGCCGCCGGCAAGGACCAGATCCGGCTCAAGGAGTTCATGCAGCCGGTCTACTTTGTCCCGGAAACGGCCCGGCTGACCAAGGTGCTCCTCGATTTCTTCGAGCAGCGCCGCCACCTCTTCGTGGTGGTGGACGAATACGGCGGCTTCACCGGGGTAATCAGCCTGGAGGACGTAATCGAGGAGATCGTCGGCCGGGAAATCATCGACGAATCGGACCAGATCAAGGACATGCGGGAACTGGCCAAGCTAAAACGCAAAAAACTCCTCGGCCGCAACAACCGCCCCAAGGAACAACGCCCGCCCGGCGAGTAACCAGCTGTCCGCATCAACGTCCTTGTTTGACACCCGCATAAGTTGTTGTATGGGTACTTTTTTTCTGTTTCCTTTTGCGGCTCTTTTTAGCTTCTGGCCCAATTTGGTGCGGATTTCGTTTAACTTTCGTCAAAATGTCTTCTATCTCAGAGTATTCGTCTACCCATACAATATCAATTCCTAACGAGGAAAGGTCTTTCTCGATAGAGAAATTTATATATTCTGTACCTTTCCTTTTCATAATAGCGAAATGAGAGCCAACAGATATGGTTCTTGTAGAATCTAACAATCTCCTAAGATTTGGATCAGTCAAAGACATTCCAATAAACAATATAGAGAAACTCATCAACATATTCATTTGGATTAAATTTGACCAACAGTATGGATCAGAGTAGAGAGAGTGGTAGTCATGCTCAGAAAAAACTATGCTTGTACTCTCAGAAGAGTAATCCAAATAGCCATGTGGATGAAAAACGATCGTTTTATTCAGGTGCCTGTCAAATGCATCGCCAGGCAAAACCACTTCGCAGGGTATTTTTAGCTGCGACAATGCTCCTTCAAGCAAGTTATCAAAGTTAAAGGAGCATATTCTATGAATTCCTGCTTCTGCGATTGATAGCAAGGTGTTGGAGTAGTCTGGTTGATTTTGATAGAGGCGTTTTTCTACCTCCTCTTCAAAACGATTCCCCAACGTTTCTCTCAATGCTCTTGATATGTGTAATAAATTCCCATTGAATATATTTTTAGCATCTTTTATTCCCCATACCGTATATGCAAGATCAGAAACCAGCTCATCCCAATCTGGCATTCCACACCCCTTGGAAATGCCAGCACCAACGAACAAACCAAGCTTTCGCCGCTGATTTAACCACTCAAGCTTTTTAATTGCTTCCATTGCCACTCAAGCACATAAAAGTTAACGGGATACGTCGGCAACACACAATTTATTGCCGCTGACAAGGGCTGCTGAACTTCTAAAGCATATCCCGTTGACAGCAATTATCTAAAAAATCACCGCCAGGTAGGCGACTAGCAGGGTTACGACCAGGAGGTTGATGCCGACGAAATTTTTGAAGCCTACCAGGCCGGCGAAATCGCGCAGGCAGAATTGCCAGAGGATGTAGCATCCGGCAATGGCGCCGTTGAGCAGGAAGAAGGCGGCCAGGATCTGGACCGGGAATTCCGGGATCATGAATTGGAGTTTTTCCAGGGCCAGCAGGCCGCTTTGGCGGCCGAGGGTGGGGAGAAAATCGCCGATTCCGGCCGCGAAATAATGCATCCGGTAAACCAGTTCGCCGGCAAAGGCCATTGGGATCAGGATCGGCACCAGGGGCGCGAAGCGGCCGAACATCGGGTCTTCGGTGATCCCGAACAGGCGGGAGCCGTAATGGATCACCGCCAGGCTGAGGGCAAAGCCCACCACCAGGATGAGGCTGAACAGGACCGCGTCCGGCAGGCCGAGGGTCGCTTCCAGTTGGGCGTAGCGCGGGGTCTGGCGGAAGAAACGGGCCAGTTGCGAGCCGATCAGGAACGGCACGATATAGGTGCAGGTGATGTAGCGCCCCTTGTTGCGGATCAGCTCGGAATACGGGTTGCGGAGCAGCAGTTGGGGGGAGTCCCGGTCGCAGAGGGGCAGGCAGTGGCCGCAAACCAGGCAGTGGAGGTTGTTTTGGACGTTGAAGGCCCCCAGGTACACCGGGCAGCCGCGCCGCTGTTCTCCCCCTTTCTTGCAGGCAAAGGTTTCGCAGCCCCGGCATTTTGCATGATCGGGCCGGAACTCGGTGATCGCCAGAGTGGCGGCGGCGCCGCTGATTCGGCCCAGGGGGCAGAGGTGACGGCACCACGCCTGGCCGGGGAAAAGCACCGACATGATCGCCGCCCCCAGCATGATCGAGAGGACAAAGAGGGAGGTGCCCACCGGCGAACGGTCGAGCCCGGCCACCACCTCGATCCAGATGATCAGGGCGAGGAGGAAAACCGAGGCGTACACCCCGTATTTCTGGAGCAGTTTGGGCACCGGCCGGTTGAAGGAAAAGCCGCGCCGCTGGAGGAAAAGCCCCAGGCCGGGAAAAGGGCAGATGCCGCACCACATCCGGCCGACAAAAAACCAGCTCAGGACAATGGCCGGCCAGATCACCCCCCAGCTCAGGAAGACCGCGATGTTGGCTTCCGGCAGCCGCGGCCCGAAAAGGCCGGAGACCACCACCAGCACAAAGAGCAGATCACTGGCGATTCGCATGTAGGCGTAGTGGTGGCGGGCCGCCAGGAAGCGCCGGATGCTGGGAAACATCCGAAAAAGATCAAGCCGGTCGCCTTCCTCCGCCGACACCAGACTTTTAAGCGCCCTGGTCCACCACAAAATCCGCTACCCCACTTCTTCCAGGATTACGTTCAATTCTTCCGGCCGGCCCTGGCGGATGATCCCCAGGGTGACCGCCTCCCCCACCCGGTAACGGTCCATCTCGTTGCGCAGGTCGTCAAAGGAGCGCACCGGCCGGCCGTTCACCGCCATGATGATGTCGCCCAGGACGATTTCGTCGCCGTTTTGGCGACTGCCGCGCAAACCGCTTTTGGCCGCCGCGCTGTCGGGCCGGACATCTATGATCAGCACCCCTTCGATTTCCAGGCGGGCGGCCAGCCGGTCGTGGGCCACGGTAATTCCCAGGCCCGGCTGAATCACCCGGCCGTGGCCGATAATCTCCGGTACCACCCGGTTGACCACGTCCACCGGCACCGCGAAGCCGATCCCGGCGCTGGTACCGGACGGGCTGTAGATGGCGGTGTTGACCCCGATCAGGCGGCCGGCGCTGTCCAGCAGCGGGCCGCCGGAATTGCCGGGGTTGATCGCGGCGTCGGTCTGGATCACCCCTTGGATGGTACGGCCGGTGACGGCCTGAATTTCCCGGCCCAGGGCGGAAACGATCCCGGAGGTCATGGTCTGATCGAGGCCAAAGGGATTGCCGATCGCAAAGACCTTCTGCCCCACCAGCAGGTTGCTCGATTCCCCGATCGGCAACGGCGCCAGCTTGCCGGCCGGGGGCGAAATTTGCAGCACCGCCAGGTCCTTGTCCGGGGCCACCCCCACCACCTTGCCCTCCCAACTGGAGTTGTCGGCCAGGGTCACCTCCACCCGGTTGGCGCCCTCGATCACATGGAAGTTGGTGACGATGTGGCCCTGCTCGTCCCAAATAAAGCCGGAGCCGGTGCCCCGGGGAATCTCGTAGATATTGAGACTGAAGAGGTTGCGCCGCAGTTCAATGGTGGTGATGAAGACCACCGCCGGGGAGGCATTCTGGAAAATCTCGATGGTGGTTTTCTCGTCCGCCGCCAGATCGCCCCGGGCCACGACCGCCCTTGGTTCCACCGGCGCCGGCGGCGGATTTTCATAGCGGAAAAAGAGCCACCAGCCGGCCATAATCAGGGCCAGCACCAGCAGCAACGGCACCCGGCGGCGGGCCGGGGGAGCGGAGGAATAATGCGGCTCCATGCTCACAGCCCCAAGAGAAATTTGGCGATCAGGAAATAACTGGACACCCCGATAATGTCCATGGTGGTGGTGATAAAGGGGCCGGTGGCCACCGCCGCATCGACATTGAGCCGCCGCAGGATCAGGGGAATCAAGGCCCCCATGGCGGCGGCCAGGGACATCACCAGCAGGATGGCGAAACCCACCACCAGACCCAGCAGCTTCGGCTCGGCGTAGCCTAAGGTGGCCAGCAGCCCGAGAAAGGCGCCGTAGCCCACCCCCAACAGCATCCCCACCCGCATCTCCTTGAACACCACCCGGAAAATATGATGCAGATTGACCCGGCCGGTGGCCAACCCCCGCACCACCAGGGTGCTGGACTGGGTACCGATGTTGCCGCCCATCCCCGCCACCACCGGCATGAAGGCGGCAAGGGCCAGCACCTTTGCCAGTTCATCCTGAAAAAAGGTGACGATGAAAGCGGCCGCCACCCCGCCCATCAGAGTGGCGAAAAGCCACGGGCCGCGGGCGGCGGCGTTGGCCAGCACCGGCTTGAAGAGAATCTCCTGATCCTTGCCGACCCCGGCCATCTGGAGGAATTCCTCGGTGGCCTCCTCCCGGATAACGTCGATCACGTCATCGACGGTGACGATCCCCACCAGTTTGTAGGAGGAATCCACCACCGGCACCGCCAGGAAATTGTACTGGGAAACGATGTGGGCCACCTCGCTCTGGGGGGTGGCAGTGGCGACCGAGATGGCGTGCGGATTCATGATGCTCTTGAGTTGGCGGTAAGGCGGATGGAGGAGCAGTTCCCGCAACGAGAGCACCCCGGCCAGTTGCCGCTCGTCGCCGTGGGTGATGTAGAGGTAAAAGGAGGTTTCCTTTTCCTCGCTCCGCTCCTGGATCTTCTTGATCGCGTCGCCCACCGTCATTTCCGCGTCCAGGGCCATGAAATCCGGCGACATCAGGCCGCCGGCGGTATCCGGATCGTAGCGGAGCAAGGCGTCCACTTCCTCCCGGTCCGCCTTGCCCATGAGCTTGCGAATCTGGTTGACCATCTCCTCGGGCAGGGCCTCCAGAAGGTCGGCGGCGTCGTCCTTGTCCATCTCCTTGATGATCGCGACCATGTACTGGGGGGTCAGATCGCTGACCAGTTCGAGCATGATCGACTCGTCCAGCTCGCTGATGAACTCGCCCACCAGATCGGTCTGGGCGATGATATTGAAGACGCTTTGCCGTTCGGAGGGGGAGAGGTGGCGGAAGGTCCAGGCAATATCGGCGGGATGGGTCTTACGCAACAGCTTGAGCAGGTGGTCCACCGCGTTGCGCCGGTTAAGGCGGCGGATGGTGTCCAGGATCACCATGCCCTCGTTGCCGATCAGTTCTCTTTTATGTTCCTTGCGCATAAGCCCGTCATCCCGAAGAATCATTTCTTATAGCGCGCCCCTCAAACGGGCGTCAACCAACTTTATGCGGCCGGGGCGGCCAGCCAGCGGTTCAGAATCTCCACGATCTTGCCCGCCTGATCCGGACTGGAGATGTTGAACTTGGACTGCTGCATATACTGACCGTTCACCTTACGATAACGGCGGATGGTGTACATCTCCGCCCCGTAGGCCTCTTTTTTCTTGTCCCATTGCTGATAACGGAAGATCAGGGTGGCCCAGGCGCCCTTGGAGAGAATCTCCTTGGCCAGTTCCTTGACCAGCAACACCCCGTCTTCTTCGTAATTGATTGTGATCTCGCCAACTTCCGCTGCCATAAGCCACCCCTGTTCACTATTGGTTTAGCGCCACAAAAAAAGGTTTAGCCGAAATCCGCTAAACCATTTATGCTGCTTGCACAACCATTTGATCATACACGGCCAGGCCGGAAATAACACCCAAAAAACCAAAAGGAGCGCAGACCGATGGCCTTGAACCTCCTCCCGGAATATCCCGTTCCCGTAAATCCCGCCAACCGTCCCGGCCCCACCGGACCGGTAGTGGGCAATCCCCAGCCCTCCCTTGATTTTCAGGAAATGCTGAGCAAGGCGGTGGCGGTCGAGGCCGAGTCCGAGCCAACCGCGCCGGCCGCCGCCCCGGCTGAAACCGCGCCGCCGCTCCCGGAACACACCATCCGCCGGGGCG
>DIKC01000172.1:0-8280 GCA_002421565.1 Desulfobulbaceae bacterium UBA5628
CGGGCCAACCACCCCGGCCAGTCCCGGCCTCGCCTTTCGCCGGGCCGTCGCCCTCCGCCACCTGGAACTTTCCCGTCAATACCATCCCGGCCATCATCCGGCCCGGATCAAAAATCACCTGGCCCGCTATTTCAAGGAAATTCCCGATTCCGTCTTGCTTCGTCGGCAAATTTATGCCATAAAAAACGACAAGGAATTGGAATCTTTACTACGCGGGGGGCAAGAATGAACGAGCAGAAAATTTACCGGGTCGTTTGGGGCGAACATCGTTTTTACATGCCCATCGGGCTGAAAACCCTTTCCGCCTTTCTCATCGTCCTCACCATCATGGCCGGCGGCATCTTCTGGTACACCACCGGCCGCCTGGCCCGCCAGATTGAAGAAAAGGTATCCACCGAACTCTACGCCAAACTGCAAAGCAGCTGGCATATTTACCATTCCAGGATGGATGAGCTGCGCTTCGGCCTGGCCCAGGCAGCGGGCGAAGCGCATGTCCAGCGGGCGACGGCGGCCGGCGATCACGCCCTGCTGCTCCGCTTGCTGAAAGGCTATGCTGACCTCAGGCCCCATGTCGATTTCTGGTTCGCGGTGGACGACCGGCAACGGGTGCTCGCCCGGGGCGGCCCCAACCAGCGCCGGGATCACGGCGACATTCTGCGACTGGAAGGGGCCTTGGGCCGGGTGCTCAAAAGCGGCGACCCCCTCCAGGCCACCATCCGCCTCAAACGAGAGCAACTGACCCACGAAAACGAACAACTGGCCGACCGGATCGAACGCTTCGGCCTGGGACAGGTGGTGGTGGTGCCGGTTAAGGAAAACGACCGGGTGGTGGGGGCGCTCACCGGGGTGATCCTGCTTAATCAGAACAACTGGCTGCCGGATGCAATCTATCGTTTCCTCTCGGTCAACTCGGCGGTATTCGGTTCCCTGCTCCAGGAAACCCGGATCATCAGCGCCACTTCCCTGCCCAAAAGCGTTTTCAGTCCTATGATCCTGATGCCCCAGGAACTCACCGGCCGGATCATGCGGGGAGAAAGCTACAACGGCCGGGTGCTGATGGAAGGACTGCCGGTTTACGTGGCGGCCGACCCGATCACCGACCACGACGGCAACATTCTGGGCGGGATCGCGGTGGGGATGAACATCGACGAGGCCCGGGAACTGATCTCCACCATCCAGCGGGACGTGCTGATCTTCACCATCCTAGGGGTGCTGGTCAGCCTGATCCTGGCCGCCATGGCCTACCGGGATACGACCAAACCGGTCAAGGCCCTGACCGCGGCGATGAACGACACCGCCGCCGGCAACCTGGGGGTGCGGGTGGAATTGCGCACCTTTGATGAATTCGAGCATCTGGGCCAGGGCTTCAACCGGATGGTGATGAATCTCGATGCCCGCGACCGGAGAATCAGCCGTTTCAACGAACTATCCAAGCTCCTGATCACCTCGCTGGAACCGGACGTGCTGCTAAATAAGGCATTGAACAGCATGGTTCTGCTCACTGACTCGATCATGGGCATTGTCTATCTTCACGACGAGAAAAAGAAAACCCTGACCCCGGCCACCTCCTTCGGGGTCGGCCAAGAAAACCTCAAAACGATCAAGGTGGGCGAGGGTATGGCCGGGGCCTGCGCCATCGAAAAGAAGGCGATCGTCTTGAAAGACGTGCCCGGGGAAAACCTCTTGCTGGACGCCGGTTTCGCCAGGGTCAAACCTACGGGGGTGGCCTGGTTTGCCATGTGTTACAAGGAGAAATTGCTGGGGGTTTTCGCCATCGGCAGTCTCCAGATGTACAATGAGGATGAGATGCGGCACATGGAGTATCTGGTCAGCCAAATCGCCATTGCCCTGGACAACGCCCTTATTCATCAAAAAATCGAGCAGCTTTCGATCACCGACCCCCTTACCGGCCTGTTCAACCGCCGCCATTTCATCGAAAAAACCACCCATCGCCTGGCCGAGGCCCGGCGCTATCACTTCCCGGTTTCCCTGCTGGTTCTGGACATTGACCACTTCAAGCGGATCAACGACCAGTACGGCCACCAGCAAGGCGACTCGGTACTGACGGAACTGGCCGCCCTGCTGCGCCAGACAAGCCGCGAGGTGGATATCTGGGCTCGTTACGGGGGCGAGGAATTCGTCTGCTGCCTGCCTTACAACACCGCCAGCCAGGCCTTGGAAGCAGCGGAAAAACTGCGGCGGGCAGTGGCCGATCACCTTTTCTCCGGCCTGACCGCGGGCAAAATCACCATTTCGATCGGGGTTGCCGCCATTGAAGAGGAAGAGGCCCAAACCCTGGATGATCTCTTCCGCCTGGCCGACGGACGACTCTACCAGGCCAAACAGGCGGGCCGCAACCGGGTTCAGGGGCGAACTCCTTGACTTAACACCGATCATTGGCTATGTTTGCGGCAATGAGTTAAATTTTATTAACAGTGTTGGATACATGGCGCCTCGCAACGACCTCTCCGCCTCGGAAAAACTGCTGGAGCTCATCCGCCGGAGCAGCCCGCCGCCCGCTGCTCCGCCCACGGAGACATCGGCTCCCGCCAGGCCGATTGCCAAAAAAATAAACCTGCTTAAGCGCCCGGCTTCCCGATCGCCCCGCTTCCGCCTCAAATCCTTTGCCCTGCCCTTGCCCCTGCCCTCCCGCAAGGTCACCACCATCGGGGTTGATCTGCAAGCGGAAAACATCTCGCTGGTCAAGATGGAAAGCGACGCCGGCAGCCCTCGCTTATTGAGCCAGGAAAGTGTCGCCCTCCCCAGAGCCGATCCCGGAACCTCTTTGCCGAAAGAAGTTGTGGCCGCCATCCTCGGCCGGGAACTGCGCCGCCTGGGAGCGGAGCCGCCCTGCGAAATCTGGGCCGCCATCCCTCGCAAACAGGCGGAGATCATTCCCCTGACCATTCCGATCACCAGCGAGATTGAACCGGCGGACGCGGTTTTGTGGGCCGCCAAAAAACAGACCGAGATCGGCGAGCGGCTGCTCGACTTCAGCCAGGTGCGGGAAGCGACACCGACCCCGAACAAAATGCGGGCCCTGGCCTTTCTTGCCGAGCAAAAAGCGATCAACGAGCTTAAACAACTGTTCAACGAATCCGGCTTTCCCCTCACCGGCATCACCCTCCCTTCCCTGGCGATACAACATCTTTTCAGCCGCCGCTGGCTGGAGAGTCCGGCGGAAAGCTTCGTCCATCTCTTTCTCGACGAAGACCAGGCCTATATCGATCTTTACCATGAACGCCAACTGCTCTTCAGCCGGGAAATAAAAACCGGTCTCAGCAGCCTGCGGGCCGGTGAAATCACGGCCCCTGCCCCGGAACCAAGGCCGGAAATCGCCTTTCCCGCTCCAATCCCCGCTCCAATCGAAGAAAGCCGGGAAATCGAACTCTCCCTCGATATGGAAACCCCGCCCGGCGGCAGCGACGCGCCCGCCGCTCAGGCCGCCGCTCAAGAATCCGTCGACCCGGCCGCCGATCTCCCGGCCGAGGAGGAACCGGCCATTCGTTTTGAATTGTCCGCCATCCACCGGCTGGTGCGGCAACTGGAACGCACCTTCGACCACTGCGCCAACAACCTCGGCCTGCCCCGGCCGACCCGCCTTCATCTGGCCGGTTGGGCCGAACTTCCCGATCAGTTGCTCGCCGCCCTGGAAGCGGAACTGGGGGTGCCCTGCGCTTTTCTCGACCCCTTTGCCGGCAACCGGCTCCTGTTGGGCGGCGCGATCCCGCCCCCCCAGCCATACCAGCGCCGCCGGTTGACCGAGGCAATGGGCCTGGCCCTGGCCGACAACCGGCAGGAACAGAATTTTCTCTTGACCAGCCGGGCCAGGGAGGGGGAGAAAAAAGTCCAGCGCAGCAACCGCCTGATCCTGAGCGCCTTCATCATCCTGACCATCGCCCTGGCGATTTTTTACGGCGGAGAACGGAGCCTGCTCAAGCAGCATGGAAGCGAACTGGCCCGCCTGGAGCGGCAAATCGCCGCCCTGGCCGCCGGCCGCACCAGTCCCGCCGAACTGATGCAAACCGCCGCCAGCCTCAAGGAGAAACGGCTGATCGCCGAGAAGATGACCACCGATTTCCGCCCCCTGGCCCTGATCGGCCATGCCCTGGAGCGGCGGCCCCCGGAAATCAGGCTGGGCGAACTGGCGGCGGACGCAGCCGGACGTCTTACCATGCAAGGGATGGCGCATGGCGAGGGTCTGCGCAAGGAACTGGTGCTGGCCCAGTACCTGAAGGGGCTGGCGGACTCCCCTCTGGTCGGGGAGAGCAAGATCACCGATAAAAGCAACATCCGCCTCCAGGAAGAGGAATTCCTCGTCTTTGCCATCCAGCTTGCCCCCCCTGCCCCCAAAGAGTCATCGCCGCCGAAAAATGACCCAAAGCAGGGCGGTAAAAAATAATGGCCGCCAACCCCTTCTCCAAACTGGGCCGGAAACTGGCCTTCAAACAGCAAAACCGTAATTTCCTGCTGTTCTGCCTTGGCGCTCTCTTTTTCTTTGCCGGCGCCGGCCTGCTGCCCCTTTACCATCAGACCGCCGGACTGGAAGAGGCGGTGGCCGACGCCCGCCAACGGTTGCGTGACAGGGAGCGGCTGCTGCGGATCAGCGCCGAGTTAAGCCGGAAACTGGCCTTTTATAATGAATACTCCCTGCCTGCCGCCTCGGCTCCGGTTCCGGCCGACAACGATCCGGTGACCACGATCCACGCCCTGGCCGCCCGCCACCAAACGACCATCCGGGAAATAACCACCAACCTGCCCAGCGATGCCCAAAGCGCCGCCGCCATCCATTTCAACCTTCTGCTCAGCGGCGGCCTGCCGGCTCTCCAGGCAACGGCCGGCGAGCTGGCAACCATGCCCGGCCTGATCTCGATCGAGCAGGCGGCGGTGCGCCGGGAGAGCACGGGCTTCCTGCTGACCATCAGCCTCACCCTGGCCAGCGGCGATCAGCCGGCAAGAGGTGGGCCGTGAAGCTTAATCTCCGGGAAAAAATCATCCTCGCCCTGGTCGTTGTCGCGGCCCTCTATTGGTTGTATGATAGCTGGGGCGGCAGCGCCGTCATTGCCCCGGAAGCGCCGGACGCGGCGGCCAGCCAGGATGGGATCGTAGTCGCGGCCCTGGAGGAGGAAATGGGCCGGGGGGCATTCGATCCCCCGCCCCATTTCGCGACCATTGCCACCGCCGCTGCCTGGCCCTGGCAACAAGAGGCATTTGTCGGCAACGAGGCCCTGCCGGCCCTGCGCCGGCTGGGGGAGAAAAAAGCGGCCCCGGAGGCTCCCGTTGCCCCGGAAAGCCTGGTCTATTCCGGTTTTATCCAGGTCGGCGAGCAACCGGTGGCAATCATCAACGGCATGGATTATCAGGTCGGCGACAGTATCAACGGCCTGCTGGTGGAACGAATCCTGCCCCAGGCGGTTCATCTCCGCCATGAAGGCGGCAGCCTGGAGATTCCCCTTGAAGAAGCGCGGTAAACGAGGAACAACCATGAAGCGAATCATTCTCCTGCTCACCGCCCTCCTGGCCGGTTGCGCCACCCCCCTGCCGCCGCCGGAGCCTAATCCCTTGTTCGAGGAATGGAAGGAGAAGGCGGAGAACTCCCGGCCGGTACTGAAAAGCCAGCGCCGGGAAGGCCCGACCATCCTTACCCCCTCCGCCACCGGCGCCCCGGACACCCTGCCCCTGGCCAAGCGGGAGGAACTGCTCCTGGCGGAGCTGCCGAACAAACCGATCTCAATCCGTCTGGTGGACGTGGAGATCGCCACCGCCATGCGCTCCCTGGCCCGGGCGGTGGGCCAGAACATCATGATCAACCCCAGCGTCCAGGGCAAAATCAACATCCATGCCGAGGAAATGCCCTGGAACGAAATATTCATGGGATTGATCCGCAGCTACGGTCTGCTGGCGGCCAAGGAAGGCAATCTCCTGCGGGTGATGTCGGTGGAGGACATGAAACTCCAGGTTCAGCGCCAGGCCCTGGAACTGGAGTCGGAACAGGTCAGCCCACTGATTACCGCCATAATCCCGATCAAGTACGCCGATCCGGCCCTGCTCGCCGAATCGTTCAAACTGCTGCTGACCATGAACAAGGAGGGCGCTCCCCGCGGCTCGGTGTCGGTGGACAAGCACACCCGCGCCCTGGTGGTACGAGATGTAGCCGCCAACCTCGACCGCCTGATCGAGTTCATCCAGGGGCTGGATCAGGCCACTCCCCAAATCCTGATCGAGGCCCACATCATCGAGACCAACCAGGACACGGCCCGGGAACTGGGGGTACAGTGGGGCTGGCTCTGGAACAAACGCTACTCCACCCTAACTCCCGGCGGCATCGGCGGCGCCATTGACGAAGATACCGGGGCGATCACCTATAAAGCCGGAGTCGATGGCGGCAATCGCACCGGGATCAGCACCCAGGGCTTCGGCATCGACCTGCCGGCCCAAATGATCGGCAACCTCAACCCCGCCTCCATCGGCTTCATCCAGGCCTCCCTCTCCGGCAATATCCTGGAGATGCAGCTATCCGCCCTCCAGAAGGCGGGCAAGATCAACATCCTTTCCCGGCCTTCCATCGTCACCCTGGACAACAACGAGGCGGTGATCGAAAGCGGGGCCGAGGTGCCGTTCCAGACCGTGGAAAACCAAGAGGTCAAGGTCGAATACAAGGACGCCACCCTCAAGCTCACGGTCACCCCCAGCGTCATTTCCGAGGAACTGGTCAAGCTGAAAATCGAGGCCAAGAAGGATGAAGTCGATCTCACCCGGACGGTGCTGGGCAACCCCTTCATCATCAAGAAGCTGGCCCAGACCAACCTGATCGTGGACAACGGCGCCACCGTGGTCATTGCCGGGCTCTCCAAGGAGCGCAACGCCGACTCCAAGGCCGGGGTGCCACACCTCCAGGATGTGCCCCTGCTGGGCCGGCTTTTCCAGCATGATTCCAGCTCCGGCGAATTCGAGGAACTGCTGATCTTCATCACCCCCCGGATCATGATGGAAACAGGAGCAGGCGCCAATGCGGCAATTCCGTAAACGCCTCGGCGACATGCTGGTCGAGGAAGGGCTGCTCACCGCCGAACAGCTCACCCAAACCCTGGCCGCCCAAAAGGGATCTGGCCTGAAACTGGGCGACTATCTCATCGACCACAACATCGTGGACGAAGAGCAGATTATCAAGATGCTGGGCAACCAGCTTCATCTGGAGCGCTACGACCCCGAGCATCATCCGGTCGATTCCGCCCTGGCCGCCATCCTGCCCCGCGAACTCGCCTCCCAGTATCAAGTGGCCCCCCTGGGCAAGGACGCCTTCGTGGTCCGGATCGCGATGGTCGATCCGATGAACATCGCGGCCATCGACGCGGTGGAAAAACACACCGACATGGAAGCGGAGCCGCTGATCTGCGCCCGCTCCGATTTCCCGTTGCTCTTAAACGGCATTTACGGGATGCACTCGGCGGTCAGCGATGTGCTCCACGACATGGACGAGGATGTCCAGGTCAGCAGCGAGGAGTCGGAAACCGAGGTGATCGGGGCGGCCCAGGACATGGCCGGCGCCGCCCCGGTGATCCGCCTGGTCAACTCCATCCTCCGCCAGGCGGTACAGGGCGGGGCCAGCGATATCCATATCAGCCCGGAAAAAAACCGCCCCCAGATCCGGCTGCGAATCGACGGCAAGCTCCACGAAATTCCGCCCCCGCCCCGCACCATCCTGCCGGGGATTATCTCCCGGCTCAAGGTGCTGGCCAACATGGACATCGCCAACACCCGCATCCCCCAGGACGGCCGCTTCAACATCCGGATCGACAACAAGGAAGTCAATATCCGGGCCTCGACCCTGCCCACCATTTACGGGGAAAATCTGGTTCTGCGGTTGCTCTACGTCAGCGCCGGATCCTTGCCCCTGGCCAAGCTGGGGTTGGATGGAGACGATCTTGAAAAAATCCGCCACATGTCGCGCCAGCCCTACGGCCTGATTTTAAGCGTCGGCCCCACCGGCAGCGGCAAGTCGAGTACCCTCTACGCGGTGCTTCAGGAACTGATCGCGCCGGAGACCAACATCGTCACCCTGGAAGACCCGGTGGAATTCCGGATGGACGGAGTGCGCCAGGTGCAATTAAACCGCAAGGCCGGGATGACCTTTGCCTCGGGCCTGCGGGCCATTCTCCGCCAGGACCCGGACATCATTCTGGTGGGTGAGACCCGGGACCGGGAAACCGCCGAGATCACCATGCAATCCGCCCTTACCGGCCATCTGGTGCTTTCCACCCTCCACACCAACGACGCGGT
>DIKC01000172.1:8341-10534 GCA_002421565.1 Desulfobulbaceae bacterium UBA5628
CGGCGGCTCTGCCCCCACTGCGCCGAACCCTTTGAACCGACCCCGGAAATCCTCGCCTACTGGGGATTGACCGACATCGTCAACCCGGATTTCCGCAAACCCAAAGGTTGCTCGCTTTGCCTTAACTCCGGCTACAAGGGACGGATCGGAATTTTTGAAATCCTCCTGGTGGACGAGGAGGTGCAGGAGATGATCGTCCAGGGGATGTCGTCCACCGAGATGAGCAAAATCCTCCGCGACCAGGGCAAGCTGACCCTGCTGCGGGAGGTGGCGGCCCGCAAGGTGGCGGCCGGGATGACCTCCTTTGAAGAGGCGACCCGCACCGTGCTTACTTAACCAGGAGCGGACATGCCCAAGTTCTCCTATAGCGCGATCAATGAAAACGGCGAGAAGGTCAGCGGCGACTGTAACGCCGATTCTCTGGCCGCGGCGGAAGAGGCGCTGGCAGGCCAGGGTTTGATGCCCCTGCGCCTGAAGGAAAGCAAGGGCGGCGGCGCGGAGGGGGTGCCGCTGCACCTGCGCTTTTCTCTGGGCGAGAAGGTAAAATTCCGCGACCTGCTGATCTTCACCAAGCAGTTGCGGACTCTACTCCAGGCCGGGATTCCCATCAGCCAGGGGCTGGAGATTTTAAGCCAGCAGACCGAAAGCGCCTATCTCAAGAAAATCCTGCTCGGAATGATCGTGGACATCAACGGCGGCTCCACCCTGGCCCATACCTTTGGCCGCCATCCGGAGGTTTTCCCCAAGCTCTACTGCAGCCTGATCGAGGCGGGCGAGGTCAGCGGCTCGCTGCTCGATGTGCTGGAACGGCTGACCTACATCATGGAACGGGAGAACCGGATCAAGGAGGACATCAAATCGGCCCTCACCTACCCCAAACTGGTTATGGTCACTCTGTTCGGGGCCTTTATCTTCCTGCTCACCTTTGTCATGCCCCAGTTTGCCGCTATCTTCCAGAAGGCCGGGGTGGAACTGCCCCTGCCGACCCGGATTTGCATCTTTATGTATGAAAACCTCCTCCTCTACTGGGCCCACATGCTGGTCGGAGTGATCGCGGTTTTTCTTGCCATCCGCCTTTATTTCAAGACCGAATCCGGCCTTCTGGTCAAGGGGAGGCTGCAACTGGCGGCCCCGATCATCGGGCCGCTCTTTCTCAAAAGCGCCATGTCCCGCTTTGCCGGGATCATGTCGATTCTCCTGTCCAGTGGGGTAACGGTGCTGCAATCGCTCAAGATCATCTCCGGGGTCATCGGCAACGCGGCGGTATCGCGGGAATTCGACGGGCTGGCGGCCCAGATCGAGGAAGGGCGAGGGATTTCCGCCCCGCTGCGCAAGGCCGCCTTCTTCCCGCCCCTGGTGGTCAACATGGTGGCGGTGGGCGAGGAATCCGGCTCCCTGGACGAGATGCTGACCACCGTGGCCCGCCATTACGACGAAGAGGTAGAATACGCGGTCAAGGGGTTGACCGAGGCGATCGGCCCGATCATGATGGTGGCCCTGGCCGGGGTGGTGGGCTTTTTCGCCCTGGCCATCTTCCTCCCCATGTGGGATCTTATTTCCACCCAGACCAAGATGTAAAAGGGGCAAGGCCAATGAAACGATTTTTCATCCGCCTGCATATCCTGATTCCCCTGATCATCGCCGGGCTTTGCCTGCTCGCCTATCTGGTGGGGGGACGGGTTTATCACCAGGCCCTGCAATACCGGCAGGCCGCTTGGATGTTCACCGCCTGGGGGGCGGGGCTGACCATCACCGCCTTTGTAATCGGGCTGCTCATTACCCGCCGTTTGTTGCAGCCGATGGAGGAATTCGCCCGCCGAGCCACCTTGGCCTTGGCCGGCCGCCGCAAAAACCGGCCGCAACCGGCTAACGAGCAGCCCCAGCCGGCTGTTTCCGAACTCGACGCCTATCAGCAAGTATTCTCGGATGTTTCAGACCTTATCGGCCAGGAAACGGCCAGGGAACGATTCCCGGAAATCATCGCCCAAAGCCGCGTCATGCGGGGGATCTTGGGCCAGGTCCTCAAGGTGGCGGCCACCGAGGCCACGGTTCTGATCACCGGCGAGTCNNGGCACCGGCAAGGAACTGATCGCGGCCGGAGTTCACGAGCAAAGCGACCGCCAGGGCGGCCCCTTGGTCAAGCTCAACTGCACTGCCATCCCGCGGGAGCTGCTGGAAAGCGAACTCTTCGGC
>DIKC01000154.1 GCA_002421565.1 Desulfobulbaceae bacterium UBA5628
AAGCAGACCGCCATCACCCCGGCCGCCTTGACATTGACATGGCCGGCCGAATAATAGCGCCAGGCCGCCAGCAGCCCGATGGGCAAAAGCAACGTAGCCAGCGAGGTGCCCTGAGCCTGGTGCTGGGAAAATTTGAACAGCAGCGCCAAAGCCGGCACTATCACTATTACCCCGCCGATGCCGAACAACCCGCTGAAAACTCCGGCCACGGCCCCCAACAACGCGTATCCCAGCCAGATCGTCATAAAACCTCCATCAGTTTTTTGTAAGCCGCAGGGAGATTGTCCAGGATATCGCCCGCCAGCATGCAGTACTCGGTCTTGTTTTCCTTGGCCAGGTCCCCGGCCAGCCCGTGCAGATATACCCCCAGAACAGCCGCCTTGTCCGGAGACAGTCCCTGGGCCATCAGCCCGGCGATCAGCCCGGCCAGCACGTCGCCCGAACCGGCCGTGGCCATGCCGCTGTTGCCGGTGGTGTTGATCCATAAATGTCCCGAAGGCGAAGCGATGACGGTGGGAGCGCCTTTGAGTACGGTCGTTTGATTGTATTTGACGGCGAATTCTCCCGCCGCCTGCATCGGGTCGGCTTTTATCCCGGCGATTGTTCCTCCGGTCAGCCGGGACAGTTCCCCATAATGGGGCGTCAAGACGAATTGGGCCTGGCTGTATAGCAGCCCGGCATTGTTTGACAAAGCGTTCAGGGCGTCGGCGTCCAGAACAGCCGGGATATTTATATTCTTGATCACTGCCTGCACCAGTTCCACCGTTTCCGGGTGGGTGGAAAGCCCCGGCCCGATTACTATAGAATCGGCTTTGGCCATCAGCGCTTTGATCCTGTCCAAAGCCGGCAGCGACAGGGTCCTGGTGCGGGTCTCCGGCATGGGCTTGGTGATCACCTCGGTCAGCTTGGACTCCATCACATCGTTCAGGCTCTCCGGGACTCCTAAATAGACCAGCCCGGCCCCGGAGCGAAGGGCGGAAAGAGAGGTTAGGCGGGCCGCTCCGGTCATCCCCACCGAACCGGCCAGCACCAAGACCGTTCCGCAGCTGCCCTTGTGGGCATCGGGCGGTCGGCGGGGCAACCATTGTCTTACGATTCCGGCATCGATGGCGTTTATGTTTACTTTTTGCTCATCGATGGCCTTGGGTGGAAAACCGATATCGGCCACAGTTACTTCTCCGGCCAGGGATCTTCCCGGATAAAACAATAATCCGGTTTTCAGCAATCCCATGGTCACTGTGGCATCGGCCTTGACCGCCGGGCCTGTTACCTGGCCGGTCTCGCCGTTGACCCCGGAGGGAATGTCGGCAGACAGCACCGGCCGCCCGGCTGAGCTGATGGCTTCTATGGCCTGCCCCGCTAATTTGTTTGCAGTTCCCTTGAACCCGGTACCAAAGATGGCGTCTATCACCAGTGATGCTTTTTTAAGGCCGGTCTTCAGCGCCGTCAGGCCCGCCCCGCCCTTGATCTCATTGACCTTTATTTTGGCGGTCTTGAGTTTTTGGGCATTTGTTCTGGCATCGCCTTTAAGCTGGGGCAGGGAACCAAGCAGGAAGACCTGAACTTCGCAGCCCTGCTCCTTCAGCAGCCGGGCCGCGGCCAGTCCGTCGCCGCCGTTGTTGCCCGGCCCGACGCAAATGGCGACCACCTTGCCGGCCAGCGGCCCAAAATGACGCTCCATCGCCTCGACCACGGCCCGGCCGGCATTCTCCATCAGCATCAGGCCGGGAATCCCGAAGGTTTCAATGGCAATCCGGTCACATTGGCGCATCTGCGCGGCGCTGGCCAGTTTCATCACTCCGCAAAGCCTCCTTGTCTTTTCCCCGATGATATGCTAAAAATCCTCTCGCTTCAAGCTATTCCAGCCATTCCCGCCAGCAGACGCCCGCCCGCGGCCCCCGTAGCTCAGTGGATAGAGCACAGGATTCCTAATCCTGGAGTCGTAGGTTCGATTCCTACCGGGGGCACCAAGACACGTAAACACGAGCAGCACCTCTTTCCCGTTGATCAGGAGACGGTTTCTCGACTTGTAAATCGTGTAGCGTTGCGTTACGATATAAACATGATCAAAAGTTTTAGGCATCGAGGCTTGGCATCATTTTTCGAAACTGGTTCCAAGGCCGGAATTCAGCCGCATCATGCCTCTCGGCTCCGTCGCCAGCTCAAACAACTGGATCGAGCCAAGACGCCCCTGGATATGAATGTTCCGGGTTGGCGTTTGCATCGACTTACCACCGGTCACTGGTCGGTCTGGGTAAACGGCAATTGGCGGCTGACTTTTGATTTTAACGGCGAAGACGCAACCCTGGTTGACTATCAGGATTATCACTAAGAGGAGCAACAGCATGGGACGTATGTTTAATCCCCCACATCCGGGGGAAACGCTGAAAGAAGATATTTTGCCGACCCTCGGCCTTACCGTTACCGAGGCAGCGCGTCAGTTGGGCGTAACCCGGACGGCTCTTTCCCGGGTACTCAACGGACACGCCGCCATTTCTCCGGAGATGGCCAGGCGGATCGAGGCCTGGCTGGGCCGGGATCGCGGTGGCCGGGCGGAAGTGTGGCTGGGAATGCAAATGGATTACGATCTGTGGCAGGCCGAGCAAAAGCCCCTGCCACGGGTGGAAAAAGCTCCCGTCGCAGCGCCGCAGTGATTGTGGGCAGGCTCGGTACCGGCAAAACAGACCGGCCAGACCGCGAACTGCGTGGCTGGTTTGTGGCCGACGCCCAAGGCACCCTTGTGCAGATAAAAGGCCCAGGCCCAATCTGTTTCAAAAAAACTGGTGGTTGATGACCAGTAAACCTCCCGCACATCAAGGAAGGGATGATTGGCCGGCAGGGCCGGAGTGTGGCGGCTGCAATCCACCAGCGATTCCAAGGCGTTGATCGAGGGCAGCCGCCACCCTTGACGACCGCCGAGCCACTCTTGGTTAAGCTGCCCCACCGCTTCCAGGGCCTGCTGCCAAGTCATCGGCTTTTTGAAATAATCGGCGTCCCGTAGCCAGAGCAGGCCGGTGTGTCGGTCTTGAACCGTGGCCCCGTTGACCAGGAACCGGGGTTCGGGGGCCGGCGTTCCGTGTTTAAATTCCCCGTCCTGGCCGCTGTCCCGGCAGGCAACGATCTTTCCCTCCTGATCATAGCAGGCGATCTGACCGGTGGCGACCAAGACCTTGCTGGTTCCGCGCACCGGCCAGAACAGATAGTATTGGTCCTTACGGCCATAGAACATCCGGCCGCCCTCAAGATGGACATACCAGGCATAAGCGGGATTGATCGCGGCGCTGGTCGAGGTCCAGCACCAGCCGAGAAACACATTGGCAAAGGGGTGGCCGGCGGGCAGGGCCGGTTTTTTCGCCTGGTAGCTGATCAGGCTCAGGAGTTCGCGCCGGTTGGGCAGCCGCCAATCGTCATAACCGAAAGCCTGTTCGGCGTTCATGGTTGCCGCCAGGGCCAGGGCTTCGGGCCAGGTTACCGGGAAATCGTTGGGATTGGCGTTGCGGGTCCAGCAAAGTCCGGTCAGGGCATCCCGCACCACTTCCCCCCCGACCTCAAAACGCGGCTGCGGCCAAGCGCGGCCGTAACGCGTCTCTCCGTCCTGGCCGCTCTCCGGGCAGGCAATATCGCGGCCCCAGGTATCGAAACAACGATCCTGGCCGGTGGCAAGCGGGGTGAAGTTGGGAGAATTCATGCTTATAATGGTAATACAATCCGAATTTTTCTTCCAGGAGGTGCGCCATGAAGATCCTGCTGCTGTTCTCCATCTTGGCTGTAACATTACTGGCGTCGGCCGCCTTTGCCGACAATCCGCGAAAAGCCACCTTTGCCGGCGGTTGTTTCTGGTGCATGGAGCCGCCGTTTGAGAAACTGGCCGGGGTGAGCGCCGTTACCTCCGGCTACATGGGCGGGACCACGGCAAATCCCACTTATGAGAATTACGCCTCCGGCGGCCATATCGAGGTGATCGAGGTCACCTATGACCCGGCCAGGGTAAGCTATCAGGAGTTGCTTGATGTTTTCTGGCGGCAGATCGACCCCACCGATGCCGGCGGCCAGTTCGTGGACCGGGGCCATGCCTATACCACCGCGATCTTCTACCACGATCAGGAACAACGGCAACTTGCCGAGGCCTCCAAGGAGTCGCTGGCCGCCAGCCGGGTTTTCAGCAAATCGCTGGTGACCCCGATCCTGCCGGCAGCCACCTTCTACCCGGCCGAGGAGTACCATCAGGATTACTCCCGCAAGAACCCCATCCGCTATAAGTGGTATCGCCACGGTTCCGGCCGCGACAAATTCCTCGATGCCACCTGGGGCAAAGAGCGCCGCGATCTTGGGACGGCGCCCAAGCCGGATCGCAGCGAGCTTAAAAAACGACTGACGCCCATGCAGTACAAAGTAACCCAGGAGGACGGCACCGAACCGGCCTTTGACAATGCCTACTGGAACAACAAGCGTCCCGGCATATACGTGGACGTGGTTTCGGGCGAGCCGCTCTTCGCTTCCTGGGACAAATTCGATTCCGGCACCGGCTGGCCGAGTTTCAGCCGGCCCCTGGTAAGCGCCAACATCGTGGAAAAGGAGGATCGTTCCTGGTTTAGCACCCGCACCGAGGTACGGAGCCGCAAGGGAGATTCCCACCTGGGCCACGTATTTCCCGATGGCCCCAAGCCCACCGGCCTGCGCTACTGCATCAATTCGGCGGCCCTGCGCTTCATTCCGCTGGAGGAGATGGAAAAGGAGGGGTATGGCGAATTCCTGCCACGTTTCCGGGAATAGCCTGAATGCACTTCACTTTAACGGCGTAATGGCTCACCGCCGGCAATCAAGGCTTGTAGCTCACTAACATGGTCGAGCAAAGCATAGCTCTCGGCATGGAGTTCTTCGGAGGCGGAAGATGATTCTTCCGCCGTGGCGGCATTGCTCTGCACCACAATGTCCATCTCATGCAAGGCGGCGCTGATCTGCCCCACCCCCTCGGTCTGCTCTTTAACGGCGATGGTTATCTCCTTGATCAGCGCCGAAACCTTGCCGGTGCCATCGGAAACCTTGTGGAATTCATTGTTAGTCCTATCCACAAACACCCTCCCCTCCTGCACTTTTTTCACGGTCTGTTCGATCAGGGCAGCGGTTTCTCTGGCTGCTTCTGCGGCACGCATGGCCAAGTTGCGCACCTCGTTGGCCACCACCGCAAAACCGGCCCCGGCTTCGCCGGCACGGGCCGCTTCCACTGCGGCGTTTAAGGCCAGCAAATTGGTCTGAAAAGCGATTTCGTCGATGGTCTTGATAATTTTTGAGGTCTTCTCGCTGGCTGTGGATATCTCAACCATAGCGGAAGTAAGCTGTTCCATGGATATGGTAGCCTGACTGGCGACGCTGTTAACCTCCGCCATGACCACATTTGCCTGCTGGGCGCTGTCCGAACTCTGTCTGGTCATGGAAGCGATCTCTTCCATGGAGGCGGAAGTCTCCTCCAGGGAGGCCGCTTGTTCGGTAGCCCCTTCGGCCAGTTGCTGTCCTGCGCGCGCCACTTCGCCGGCGGCGCTGGAAATATGGCCGGCACCGGCGGTCAGACCGTCAATCGTCTTCTTTAAGGGAACGGTAATGCCCCTGGTGATGATAAAGGCCAAGGCACAGCCACCCATAAAAATACCCACCGCAACGAGTACGATCATCGCCTGGAGAGCATTGCCTTTGCTGACTGCGTCAGATGCAACACGCTCGCCTTCAGAGTGATTAACTTTCCCAAAGTCATTGATGGCCTCCATGATCTGGCTAGCCACCGCCTCCTGAACATCCGCTTTTGCCGCTACGAGGTCATGATTATTCGCCTGGGCAGCATCCATCATTTCCCGGATCACCGGCACCAGATGATCGTGTAACTGGCTGATATTATCTATCTTTTCAATCCAGCCCGCCTGCACCAGTTCTTCATCGGCCTGGATAGTGGCCCGGACGCTGGCAAAGGCGGCATCCGCTGCTTTGTCCAGAGTGTCAAACCTCTGCCGGTAGATTTGGTCCAGATGGATGACAAAACCGGATCCCGCCAACTGTTGCCGCTCAACCAGTGTCTCCAGTTCGCCGCCCAGATAGGCAAGGGGCAGGTGGGTGTTGCTTAAATCCTCGACAGCGGCCACCATCTGCCATGATTTGATGACCGCAAAGGATGCGCCTGAAGTGGATAGGATCACCAAGATGCCGAAACCCGCTGCCAGTTTTCTTGCCAGGGATAATTTTGCGAAATTCATCGCCATGGTACTCCAGAAAAGATTATTCGCCGTTCTTGCACCCGAATACCTACAATGTAATAATAAAAGAGATAATGATAATTAGGAAATTATTTTTCACCTGGCCTGACCAAAAAGGTCACGAACGGTCTCCCGCCACAGATTCCGACTAAACAGATGGCGTCCTTGCCCGGCGGCCGAACAACATGTTATCGTGGCGGCACCGAGACACCAAACCAGGGAACCCGCCATGCGCAAGACCAAGATCATCTGCACCATCGGCCCCCGCACCGTCGCCTTTGAGAGCCTGAAAAAACTGGCCGATCACGGGATGAACGTGGCCCGCCTCAACATGTCCCACGGCACCTTGGAATGGCATGGCGAGGTGATCCGCAATATCAAGCGGATCAACAAAAAATTCGGCCATTCCATCGCCATCATGCTGGACACCAAGGGGGCCGAGGTGCGCAGCGGCGACGTCAAGCAGGACCTGGCGCTCAAGACCGGCGACATCCTCACCCTCACTACCCGCCGCCAGGCGGAACTGGAGCCCTACTGCGTCGAGGTCAGCTACGACGGCTTTATCAACGAGGTGGAACTGGGCGACATTATCCTGGTGGATGGCGGCATGATCCGCCTGCTGGTCAAGGAAATCACCCGCACCGACGTGCGCTGCGAATGCCTCGACGACGGCCTGCTCACCTCCCGCCGCCACCTCAATATCCGGGGCAAAAGCGCCGACCTGCCGGCAATCACCGAGCAGGACTGGCTGGACATTGATTTCGGGATTGAGCAGCGGATCGATTTCATCGCCCTTTCCTTTGTCCGTTCGGCCGCCCCGATCCTGGAATTGAAGCAATACCTCCGGGAGCGCCAGGCCCCCATCGAACTGCTGGCCAAGATTGAAAGCGCCGCTTCGATTCCCCGCCTGGAAGAAATCATCGCGGCCGGCGACGGGATCATGATCGCCCGCGGCGACC
>DIKC01000097.1 GCA_002421565.1 Desulfobulbaceae bacterium UBA5628
GGGACGGATTTTAAATCCGTCCCCTTTTCCTTCTTTTCCTTCGCCACCGGGGAGGGGGCCGCCCCTTCTTCTCCGGCGACCGCCCGGCTCAACGCCCCGCAAAGTTCTTCCGGGGCTTCCACCTGCTTGTTGCCGCCCTCAACCTCCGCCAGCATCGCCCCGACCGCATCAACTCCCTTGAACAGCAGATCGGAAAGTTCGGGCCTCGGAGCGAGGGTTCCGCCCCGCAAGGCATCGAGGACATCCTCCATCCGATGGGCCAGTTCGTTGATTCCCGTAAGTTTCATCATCCGGGCCGACCCTTTGATGGTATGGGCCGAACGGAAAAGGGAGTTCAACAACTCGCCGTCACCGGGGGAGCTTTCCAGTTTGAGCAGGCCGTCATTGAGGCGGGCGCAATGCTCTCGCGCTTCCTCGATGAAACGAGTCAAGAATTTGGCAATATCAAAGGCCATTATTCACCTATCGTGAGATGCGACAATTTGTGGCGGCAGACACTGACAAAATGATCACGATTGCAGGTCAAGGGGAAAAAACTCTCCGCCTTCCCGCCTTCGGATGTTTTCCGCAACGAATCAAGGGCGCTACGATAGGACCGGTCGGCCCGGCCGATATCCCCCAGCGCCCAGGTGGTCTCCGCCAGGTAAAAATGGGCCGGCCAGCAGGCCCGGTCGATATATAAGGCTTCCCGGAAACGGCGCCCGGCCTCTTGATGGTCCGCCCGCTGGCGGGCATTGATCCCCAACAGCAGGTAGGCTTCCAGGCAGAGCGAATCATAACGCAAAGCGGTGAGGCAGTACTGTTGCGCCTCCGCGAATTGTTCCAACTCGGTGAGAATGCACCCCTCCAAAGCATACGCCCGGCTGAATGAACGGTCCTGTTCGACAATCCGGGCCAACAACTTTCTGGCCTCGTCAAAACGCTGCTGCCGGGCCAAGTCCAAAGCCTCGTCGAACACCGCATCTTGCGGCGATCGGGCCGGCTCACGCACTGGCGTACGCATCGCCGTCTCGCTTGCCGCTGTCAATCGTCGGCGCTCACCGCCGACAACCGGAGGCACCCTCTGCCCGCTTAGCTCGCGGACTTCAGTTACGGCGGGACGGCGGGAGCGAGGTTGCCGCGCGAAGGCCGCCTTTTCCCGAGGCTTGCGAAAAAAGAAGCGGGAATCCATCTCAACCAGCGACAAAATGCCGAGATTATGATGCATGGTCTCGGAAGCCCCGACCAGCAAACAGCCATCATCGGCGAGCTGGGCGGCCAAGCGGCTGAAAATCTCCTGCTGCACCGGAGCGGGGAAATAGATCGAGACATTACGGTAAAGAATAACGTCCGCTCCCCCCAAAGCCGACGGGTAAGAGGCGGCCAACAAATTGCAAACCTCAAAATGGACCAGGCCGCGAATTTCTTCGTCAAGCTGCCATCCCCCCGAAGCATGCGGTTTGAAATACCGCTGCCGCAAGAACTCGCTCGCCCCCCGGAAAGAATCCGGCCGGTAAATGCCCCGCCGGGCGGCGGCGATCATCCCGGCATCGATATCAAAGGCCACGATCTTGAAAAGCCGGCGGCCGGCGGCCCCGAAACGTTGATCCAGCAACATCGCGAGGGTATAGGGCTCTTCCCCGCTGGAACAGCCGGCGCATACGATCCGCAGGGGCTCTTTCCGGCCCGCCAGCATTTCGGGGATCAACCGGTCGAGCAGCAGCTTAAGGTATTCCGGCTCCCGCAGAAAATAAGTTTCGTTAACGGTCAGCAGGTCGATAAGCTCCTGCATTTCCCGGGGATCATCGTTCAGCGGTTCATAATAGGCATCCAGCCCGGCCAGACCCAAGGCATTCATTCGCTGCTTTAAGGCATCGCGCAGAGTCCGTTCGCGCTCGTCGGCAAACTGCATCCCGGAGGTTGCCAGCAGCAGGGTCTTGAAGCGGTCGATATTGACTTGTGCAGTGCTCATCGGCAACCAGCCAGCTTAATCAACGCCCGGGGGATTTCAGCCAACGGCAGAATCCGCTCAACCGAGCCGCTTTTTATCGCCACTTGATTCATCCCGTAAACCACCGAACTCGCCTCGTCCTGCGCGATGGTGCGCCCGCCCGCGCCCTTGATCGCCCGCATCCCGGCCACCCCGTCATCACCCATGCCGCTTAAAATCAAGCCGGCGGCGCGTTCGCGGTACACGGTCGCCACCGAGCCAAGCAGGGTATCGCAGGACGGCGAATATTTGCGGGCCGGATCCTTGTCGCCGAGCACAATCCGGTTCCCCTCGACAATCCGCATGCTGTGCTCGCTGGGGTTTACATGCACCGTGCCGCCGGCAAGATGATCGCCGTGGCGGGCCAATTTCACCTTAAGCCGGGTGCCCGCCGCCAACCATTCCACCATGCCCTGGGTAAAACCATCGGCAATGTGCTGGGCAATAACGATCGGCAAAGGAAAATCACCCGGCAGGGCGGTAAGGATACTGTTTATCGCCTGCGGCCCGCCGGTAGAGGAGGCAATAGCGACAATCCCCACCCCGTTGCTCTTGCCCCCGCACTTGTCCGGCTCGGCAAGCGGACGAGAGGCCTTGCCGCTCATCACCCGCAAATGGGCCGCCACGTCAACCCGGGCCAGCAGCCGAATCCGTTGCAGCAAGCGCTCGGCGTTATCCCGGCTGATGTCCGGCTTTTCAATGACCTCCAGGGCCCCCTTGGCAATGGCGCTGAATGCGGTCCTGACCCCGGTCTGGGCGGTAACCACCAAAATCGGGACCGGCCGGGCGGCAATAATCCGCTCGATCGCCTCGAAACCGCCCATGACCGGCATTTCAATATCCATGGTAATCAGGTCGGGCTTAAGCGCAACCGCCAACTCAACCCCCTCGCGGCCGTCTTCGGCCTCGCCGATTACTTCGATATCAGCGGCGCCGGCAAGAATCTCCCCGATTAATTCACGCACCAGGCGACTGTCGTCGACAATCAATACCCGTATTTTGCCGCCAACGGCCATAAATTAGCCATGCTCCTGATCGTTGGTCCGCCCGGCGGCTATCCCGGCCGAATTTTGCCGCCGCAACTCCGCCGCCAGGCTGGTCAATTCCTTGATTTCCTGACTGGCTTCCTTGAAGGCCTGATCGGTGATTCGGGTCCCTTCGCTGATATCCTTGAGGGCCATCACCACCTGACTGCTGGCCACCTGCTGCTGCTGAATCGAGGTGGAGATCTGGCGGGCGGCGTCGGCGGTTTCCTCCACCCCGTCAACGCTTTCAATCAACATCACCACCGTATGGGAAGCGTATTCCTGCCCCTCTTGGGCCAACTGCGAACTCTTCTCCGAGGACATCACCAGCCGATTAACCGCATCCTGAATCTCGGTGATCCGGGCCTCGATCCCGCCGGTGGATTCGACCACGCTGTCGGCCAAACGCCGGATTTCCACCGCCACCACCCCGAAACGGCGACCGGCCTCCCCGGCGCTGGCCGCCTCAAGGGCGGCGTTAAAGGCGATCAACTTGGTCTGATTGGCGATATTATTGATGATCTCCATGATCTTATTGATCTCCTTGGACTTCTTGCCCAAAGAGATGATCTCGTTGAGATTCTCCGCGATATTACTGTTGATATCGTTAATTTTGAAAGTCAGGTTCTCCACCTCGGAGGCCCCGCGCTTGGTGTCCTCCAGGGTCTTGTCGGCCCGCGCCACCACCTTGTGACTGTGCTGGGCGATCTGGCCGGCGGTGGAGGAGAACTCCTCCATGGTCGAAGAAATCTCGACCACCGACGAGGAAAGGCGGCTGGCCTGACCGGCCTGCCGCTTGAACGCTTCCGCGATCGCCTCGGCCCGGCGATTGACCTGCTCAAAGAGCAACTGCCGACCCTCGATGACCGGCAAGAGCAGATGATTAAGCAACAGCAGCGAAGCCCCTCCAAAAAGAGCGGCGATCACCAGAATGACCGGCACCGCGCGGAAAGTGATTCCCGGCCCGGCCAACAAACCGGCAAGCGCCAGCACCAGAGCCACGGCCAAGGCGTTAAAAAGAGCAATACGAGTAATCAGCTTCATTCTTTTCTCCTTAGTCGGTGATCAATACGATGACAATCCAACAGTAAAATCAACCTTTCATCCAGCGGCAAGACCCCCCATACCCCCAGCCGCCGGATGAACGGCTCGAGCAGGGACGGCAAGGGGCGGACATCGCGCCAGTCAACATTCCGAATATCTTCCGGGGCCTCGATCAGCAACCGATAAGGCGGCATCTTGCCCGCCCCGTCGCCCTTGACCGAGATGACCCGGGGCTCACGATACGACCGCGGCTGGCCGCCGAATATACGCTCCAGTGAGACGAGGTCGTCGTCCTCGTCGTCCCGGTAAGGGGTGATCGCGGCCAACTGCTCGATGTCGATTCCGAACCAGGCGTTGTTAAAAGAGAAGAGCAACAAATCAAGGTTCATCGGACCGTAACCTTGGCGGCCAGCTTGGCCAGATCGAGCAACACCACGGTCTCGCCGCCATGCTCGAACTCTCCGGCCACCAATTCCCGGACCGCATCGGGCAAGCCGGCGATTACGGGTTTGATCCCGCTTGCCGGAATATCCACCACATCCTCGACCACATCGACCAAGATGCCGGAAATAAAATCATCCGCCACCGCAATGGCGATATGGCACTGAGCGCAATCGGCGCGCTCTTCCCCGAGAAACGCCCGGAGATCGATAACCGATTCGATGTCACCCCGGACATTGATCAAACCCGGCAGATAGTCGGGCAGACCCGGCGCCCAGGCGATTTCACGCGGGGTTAAAATCTCCCGGATATTACGGCCGTAAAAGGCGTAACAGCGAGAACCGGCCCGGAAAATCACCACCTTGATCTTTTCCTCGTCAACCTCGATGATTTTTTCGTCCCGTTCTCGACGCTTAACCGTATCGAGCAACAACTCGCTTTTCGTCGCAATCTCAGACATGGCTATCCCCTATCGGCCGCTGCCGGCAGTACGAAACTAAAGGTGCTGCCCCGGCCAAGCTCGGATTCAACTTCCACCGTACCGCCGTGATATTCAACAATCTGCCTGCAAATGGGCAGCCCTAAGCCGGTTCCCTTGGGCCGGTCGGTCAACAGATCGCCGACCTGCTTGAATTTATCGAAAACCGCCGCCAGATTTTCCCGGGCGATTCCGCAACCGGTATCGCTGACCGCAAAAACCACCGCCGCCTCCCCCCCCATTTCGGCCTTGCCCACCCGAACCCGGATTTGCCCTTGATCGGTGAACTTGCGGGCATTGGAAAGGAGGTTGATCAAGACCTGCATGATCCGATCATGGTCACAATAAAGCCGGGGCAAATCCGGGTCGATTTCCTCGACCAGGGTCAGGTTTTCTTCGGTAAACAGGCCGGCGGTGGCGTCCAGCGCCCGCTTGACCAACTCCCCGGCCTCGGCCTCCGCCAGATGCCACTCGACCTTGCCGGCCTCCATTTTAGAGAGATCGAGTACCTCGTTGATCAGCTTGGTCAACCGCTCGCCTTCGGTAATGATGATCCCGACATTATCGCCGATCTGGCGCACGGCCCGTTCAACCTTGGGGTCATCCCGCGGCACCAGGGGGAAAATGACCCCGTCGAGCTTCTTGGCAATCAGCTTGGCGAAACCAAGCACCGAGGTCAGCGGGGTGCGCAATTCATGGGAGACCGTTGAGACGAAATCGTCCTTCATCCGTTCGATCTCTTTTTGGTGGGTGATGTCCCGGACAATAATCAGATAACCGATAAACTCGTCTTCCTCCCCCTCGACCCGGCGATATACCGCGGTGCCGATGGCCGAACCGATTCGGCCGCCCTCCAGGGCCACCTGGACGGTGACCGCCGTCCGCTCGGTCGGGGAAATCGCGTCGAGGATCGGGCCCAGGGTATCGGCGAAAAGCTCCCGGCAATCGCGGCCCACCACCGGGCCGGCGGCCTGCCTGAACATTCCGCCCAGGGCCGGATTGACCAAGGTGATCCTGGCCCGTTCATTGGTCACCAGCAGGCCGTCGGGGATATGGCCGATAATGGCGTTGAGATAGGAGAGGGTGTTTTCCTGTTCCCTGGTCTTGGCGGCCAGTTCCGCGACCAGGCGTTTGTTGTGCTGTTTGATCTGGTGTTTTTCAAGGGCTCTTTTGACCGTAATTTCAATGGTCTCCTGAATACCCTCATCCTTAAGGACATAATCGATGGCGCCGCTGCTCAGGGCATCCACCGCCACCGAAATGCTGTTGACGCTGGTGACCATGATGATCGGCACTTCCAGATTGCGGGCCTTCAACTCCTGGATCAGCCGAATCCCATCCATCCGGGGCATATTAACGTCGGAAACGATCAGTTGAATCTCTTGATCGGCCTCGTATTTCTCAAGGGCGTCAACCCCGTCTTCGGCGGTCGTTATCCGGTAGCCGGAGGCCTCCAGAATCGACGAGAGCATCTCCCGGACAAAGGCGTCGTCATCGACAATCAGGATCTTGCTGTCGGCGGGGTACATGGTCATTACGCAAGCCCAAGGATATTACTGGTCATGGCCTGAATTTCATCGGGATTAAAAGGCTTGGTCAGGTAAACATCGGCCCCCACATCCAGGCCCTGGTGTTTTTCACTCTCCTGGCCCTTGGCGGTGAGAAGGACGATATAAACATCATCCATGGCCAATTCGTTCTTGACCGCCTTGCAGACATCAAAGCCGTTCATTTTCGGCATCATTACATCAAGAAAAACCAGATTCGGGCGCTCGGCCTTGATTATTTCAAGGGCTTCGGCGCCGTTTTCGGCCATAATCAGCTCCACCCCGTCATCCTCGAAATCCTCCAGGGTCTGCTCCAGCAACAAACGAATATGGGGCTCGTCGTCAACAATCAGTATCTTGGCCATCCCTTTCCCCCTCGACATTATTCTCCCGGCATGATCCGCCGGCGAGAACCGGCGCTGTAATAAGCTTCCATTATATCGGTGGCAAAAAAGGCCTCCACCACCCGGGGATCGAACTGCCCCCCGGCATTCTTCCGCAACTCGGCAAAGGCGGTATCGATGTCCAGACCCTTGCGATAGGGACGATCGGTGATCATCGCATCAAAGGTGTCGGCCACCGCGATGATCCGGGCAATGAGATCAATCTCCTCGCCGGCCAGGCCGTCGGGATACCCCCGGCCGTCAAAACGTTCGTGGTGATGGCGAACCCCGGGAATTATATCCTTCATTTTTTTTATGTTGCATACTATTTCGGCCCCATAGGCGCTGTGCTGCTTGATCTGGGCAAACTCTTCGGCGGTCAGGGGGCCTTCCTTGAGCAGGACATTGTCCCGCACCCCGATCTTGCCGACATCGTGGAGCACCGCCGCCAGTTGCAGGCGGGTCAAGTCCTGTTGCCCCAGACCCAGGGTATTGCCGATGGCCAGACTGTACTCCATGACCCGCTTGGTGTGGTTGCCGGTATAGGGATCGCGCTTTTCAATGGTCTCGGCCAGGGTGTAAACAGTGGTATAAAATGCTTCCTGAAGCTGCTCATAAAGGGAGGCGTTCTCAATGGCCACCGCGGCCTGGTAGGTCAGAGTCGAGAAGAGCTTGAGGTCTTCCGCCTTATAGCTCACCGGCTGTTCGCTGCTAAGACAGGAAACGCCGATAATCGCCTCGGAGGTTTTAAGCGGCGCGCACATCAGGGAACCGATCCGGGCGGCCCCGGCCACAAACCGGGAATCGGCGGCAACATCATTGACGATCTCCGCCTGGCCGGAGGCGAGAACACTGCCGACCACCCCCTGATCCGAACGCATGGTCGCGGTTTCCCCGGCCTCCGCTGCCTGGCCGTGGGCGGCCAGCAACTCCAGGCCGCCTTCCTCCCGCCCCAGCACCCACAAAGACATCCGGTCAAACTCGATCACCCGCCGGGCCTGCTCGATTACCAGCCGGGCCACCTCCCGCCGGTCAAGACAGGAGGCAACCTTCTCCACCAGATCATAGAGCAGGGTTATTTCCTTGTATTTATGCAGGGTTTCCGTAACCAGGCCGCGCCGCTCGATTTCCCGTCCCGCCTCATAGGCCAGCAGCCGGGCAATGGCTTCAACCTCGGGAGCGCCTTTAACCCGGCCGCACAATTCATCGCCGACCATTACCGGATAAACCGCGCCGCTCACGACCTCGCCGGCCGCCAGCAGCAAATCCCCATCCTGATCCTCGATGCGGACGCCTTCCTTCAGGCCGTCCACCAGCCCCCTGACCACCGCGCCGAAACCCGGCTTCTTCAGCAGTTTACCGATTTTGATCGTCATGGTTATTACTTTGTGTTATCCAGGTAACCACCTTCAATAAGGCAATCGCGCACCCCTTTTTTCCGAACCGCCTCTATGAGCCAAGATAGATTTTGATCTCGCCTCTCTTTCCCTCCCCGACCCATATTCCTCCCCTCCTTTTGCTCCGGATAGTTATACCGCTAAAAAACGCGCCGTTTACTGATGTCTGTCAGGCACCGGATTTGATCATAAAGGCCCGATCCGCAAAAATCAACTGTTTAGATTTTGCAAAAAAAAGCCCTTGGCCGCCTCCGCAACGGAGACGAGCAAGGGCGAAATCGCCGCCAGGGACGGGCGAGGAAAATATTCGTTAAAAATCCTGAAAATCATCGTCATCCATCGGGATGACTTCCTTGGCTGCCTTGGGATGGTCGCTTTTGGCAGGGGGCTGAGGTTTAGCCTTGGCCGCCGCGGCCGCCGGGGCCGGCAAGCCCTTCTTGATCGCGGCAACGGGGGCCTTTTCCTTGACCGCCGGTCTTTCGGGGGGGCGACGAAGAGCGGCGGCGCTGACTTGCGAGCGGCCGACTTCCCCCACCATCCGGCGCAGGCCGGCAAGGGCGTCTTCCATCATTTCCGCCTGGGCGCTGAGTTCCTCGGAGGCGGAGGCCGACTCCTCGGCATTGGCGGCGTTCTGCTGAACCACCTTCGTCTGAAAAGCGATCTCATCGATCGTCTTGATGATCTTTGCCATGTCTTCGCTTCCTACGGCGATCTCCTGCATCGCCCCGGTCAGCTCCTGCATGGCGCCATTGGCTTCGTTGACAACCTGTCCGGTTTCGGCCATCAACTTGTTGGCCTGATTGGCGTTTTCGGCATTCTGCGACGTCATCGACGTCAGTTCCTCGATCGAG
>DIKC01000153.1:0-2655 GCA_002421565.1 Desulfobulbaceae bacterium UBA5628
TTAATCGTGAGCCGCAAAAGGCGGTTGTGGCTGCTGCCCCAACTGCCCCAGCAGCTCCTACTCCGAAAGTTGATACGGCAGCTGAAGATGCTGCCAAGGCTGCGGCTGAAGCCAAGGCTGCTGAACAGGCCAAGGTGCAGGAAGCGGCTCAACAGGCGGCCCAGGAAAAGGGTGCGGCAGAAGCAAAGATGAAGGCTGATGCTGAGGCAAAAGCTGCGGCAGAAGCCAAGGCCAAGGCTGAAGAGGTAAGCGAGCTTGCGAGACTCCGAGAGGCAAAGGCTCAAGCTGCAGCTGAGTCCGCCAAGGCCGCTGTCCAACCAATAACTCCATCTGCCAGTAGTGATTTCGGAGTGGCGCCATTGGCCCTTGAGAAGACTACCCTTGCCGAGCGCGCCGGCAAGGTTGATGAAAAATCCTATAAAGAGAAATATAGCGGCGTTATCCGCGAGACCGTTCTCGGCAATGGCGATCATACCATTACCGTTGGCGGCAGCGCCTCCATGCCGTTCCATCTCTTTGAAGGCAAGCAGCCCCGTAAGGCCCTGATTGCCATGGATGTACTCGATGCCCGTCCTGAAGACTGGCCCGAGACGCTGGCCCGCCACTTCACCGATGTCATGGACAATCCGGTTGCCTGGGCCCGGAAATGTATCAAGGAATATGGCGCCGAGGCCATCAATATCTCGCTCGTCTCCACCGATCCTAACGGCATGAATCGTTCTGCCGCCGATGCGGCCAAGATTGCCGCCCAGGTTATCGAAGCGGTCGAGGTGCCGATCATCGTCTGGGGCTGCGGCAATGCCGACAAGGACACCGAGACCCTGCGGGAACTGACCGCTGCCATCGGCGACCGCAAGGTCTGTCTGGCCCCCCTGGAGGACAAGAATTACCGCTCCTTGGGCGCCACCGCCATGGCGTTTCAGCACCCGATGGTCGCCTCGTCGCCGATCGACGTCAACCTGGCCAAACAGCTCAACATCCTCCTGGAAAACCTTGGGGTGCCGCTCAATTCGGTGTTGATCGATCCTTCGATCGGGGCCTTGGGCTACGGCATCGAATACAGCTACTCGGTCATGGAGCGGATTCGCCTCGCCGCCCTGACCCAGAAGGACGAAAAATTGCAGGTGCCCTTTATCTGCAATCTGGGCCGCGAGGTCTGGAAGGCCAAGGAATGCCGCCTGCCCAGCGACGAAATGCTGGGCGATGCGGAAACCCGCGGGGTGCTGATGGAGGCCCTGACCGCCAGCGCCATGCTGATGGCCGGCGGCGAGGTGCTGATCATGCGCCATCCCCGGGCCATTGCCCTGACCCGGGCCATGATCAACGGTCTGCTTGGATAATCTATTTTACTGAATCGCACAGCCTAGAGGAGAACCACGATGTCAAAGATCATCTGCTCCGCCGCCATCCGGGGCGCCCATAAGATCGTTGATATGGCCGAGGAACGATACGAAGCGGCCCTCAAGAAATACGGGGCCGAACAGGAAGTGGCCTTTCCCAACACCGCCTACTTCCTGCCGACCATCTACAGCATGCTGGGCGCCAAGGTGGCCAACCTGGGGGACATGAAGGATATTTTCCAGGAGTGCCGCAAGCTCCTGCCCCAGCAGGTGAGCGAGAACATCTGGCTGCCCTACCTGGCCCCGGCCCTGGACGCGGGCATGGCTACCTTCTTTGCCGAGGAGATGTTCGAGGCGATCCGCTACCTGGAAGAGCCTGAATTCTACACCAAGACCGAAGACCCCCTGGAAAAGAACATCTGGCTGGGGGCGGCCGACGACGTCATCTTCCGTAAACGGGGGGTGGAATTCGTGGACGGCACCGCGCCCGGGTTCGCCGCCATCATGGGAGCGCCGCCGAGCAAGGAAGTGGCCAGCAAGATCGCCCTCGAACTCCAGGAAAAGAACCTCTATATCTTCATGCACGACCAGAGCAACGGGGTGCGGATGGCCGAGCAGCTCCAGGAAAGCGGGGTCCAGATCGGCTGGAATACCCGTCTGGTGCCCTTTGGCCCCACCTACACCTCGGCGGTCTTTGCGGTCGGTTTTGCCTGCCGGGTGGCGATGGCCTTCGGCGGGATCAAGCCCGGCGATTATCGCGGCAATCTCCTTTACAACAAAGACCGCACCTTTGCCTTTGTCATGGCCTTTGGCCCGGTTTCCGACGAGTGGTACGCCAATGCCGCCGGGGCCATCAATTGGGGCTTCCCGACCATCTCCGATTACGACATTCCCCAGGTGCTGCCCACCGGGATTTGCACCTACGAGCACGTGGTCAGTAAGGTGCCCCACGAGGAGTTCGTCCAGAAGGCGATCGAGGTGCGGGGGCTCAAGGTCAACGTCACCAAAATCGACATCCCGATGTCCTTTGGCCCGGCCTTTGAGGGCGAGCGGATCAGAAAGGACGACCTCTTCATGGAGTGCGGCGGCGGCCGGACTCCGGGGGTCGAGGTGCTGATCTCCAAGGATATGTCCGAGGTCGAGGACGGCAAGGTCACCATCGAAGGGCCGGACATCAAGGACATCCAGGCGGGCCAGAACCTGCCCCTGGCGATCCTGGTCGAGGTGGCGGGCCGCGAGATGCAGCCCGACTTCGAGCCGATCCTGGAGCGCCAGTTCCACCACCTGATTAACTACATCCAGGGCATCATGCACA
>DIKC01000153.1:2667-2886 GCA_002421565.1 Desulfobulbaceae bacterium UBA5628
TCGGCAAGGCGGCGGTGGAAAAGGGCTTCTCCCTGACCCACTTCGGCAAGGTGCTCCACGGCAAACTGCACCAGGAGTTCGGGGCGATCGTCGACAAGATTCAGGTCAAACTCTATACCACCAAGGAGAAGGTCAACGAGGTGATGGAGCTGGCCAAGCAGGTTTACGCCGGCCGCGACGAACGGCTGGGCTCGATGACCGACGAGACCGAGGAGGTCT
>DIKC01000147.1 GCA_002421565.1 Desulfobulbaceae bacterium UBA5628
TGATCTGCTACATCACCCCGGCCGAACATCTGGCCCTGCCCAACGAGGATGATGTCCGGGAAGGGGTGCGGGCTACCCGGCTGGCGGCCCGGATCGGCGATCTCGCCAAATATCCGGATCGGCGCGAGCATGAAAAGAAGGTCGCCTTAAGCCGGCGGGACATGGTTTGGGACGAGCATCTTTCCCTGCTGATGTTCCCGGAAAAGGCGCGGGCCATCCGCCAAAGCCGGATGCCCAAGGACGGCCAGACCTGCACCATGTGCGGCGACTTCTGCGCCATGCAGCGGGGCAGCGCCCTGTTCGCCGCCGACCTCAAGGGCGACAAACGGCGCCCGGCATAAAGCCACCTCCCTTGGACCCAAGAAGGCTGGCCTGTATCTGCCATTGTCCTTGATCTCTTTTCCCGCCAAATCGTGGGCTGGTCGCTAAACCGGTTATGGATCCTTTTTTTGTTGGCCTTCCCGCCCTGGACCAGCTATAGTAAAGACAAGGCAGCGACGCAACTACTGCTAATAAGGCAACTTTTCAGGAGGTTGAGATGAAAAATGCACATACCTTCGATCCGGATTTTGTTCGCTTGGCAACCCCGGTGCTGGCGGAATTCGGCTTTTCCAGCATCAAGGAACTGGTTGTTGAGCAGGCAAACTTGATGCTTCAAGCCAAAATTGATCATTATGAGGCGGAAAGCAGGATGTATGAAAGCCGCTATGGCCGTCCATATGAAACACTGGTGGCGGAGCAACAGGTCGGCGCTGAAGAATGTAAGCTTGATGATGACTTGAACGACTGGCGATTTGCCAAAGAAGCGGTGGTTTTGTATCGCAATAAAATGCGGGAAATTGGCAGTGCTTAGTCTCATCAGGCGCCACATGCCGCCGGTTGTGAGTTACCGGGTTGCACGGTATGAGCATGAGGGGCCGCTGTTGCGGATAAACCTCAGTTTGGAGCTTGTTGATGGGAGTACGCTGTACGTTAAGGAGTATCGATTTTCAGACGGATCCCGCAAATATTCATTTCACTGGGTCGATGCCGACGGAGGATTGATAATCCGATGGGATAACGCCGAGCACTGGCCCGACATCGCAACTTTTCCCCATCATAAACATCTCGGGACTGAAGCTCTTCCCCGCCCATCAACTGAAACCAGCCTTGATGCCGTATTGCAGGTGATTGCTGAAAAGTATGACCAAGGGGGAGGCTGACCTCAATGGCGACAAACGGCGGGGTACCCGTTGAAGCCGTGCGGGCGGCAAGCAGCGATTACAGATGATTTTCAAGCTCGGTAATGTGCTGGTGCTCGCCAAGGACGATCAGGGTATCTCCGGCCAGGATGCGGCTCTGGGGGTTGGGGTTGAACTGCATCTCGCCCTCTCCGCGCTTGATGGCTACGACAATGAGGTCGTACTGCTGGCGCAAACCCGCGTCGATGAGGCTCTTGCCGACCAGGGCCGAATCGGCTGAAACCCGCAGTTCCTCAAGACGCAAACCCAGTTCGCCGCCATGCACGGTAAGGTCGAGAAAATCCACCACCGTGGGCCGTACCACCAGTTGGGCCATGCGGCAGGCGCCGATGAAATAAGGGGAGACCACCTTGTCGGCCCCCGCCCGCAAGAGCTTGGTTTCCGAGCCGTCCGCCCCGCTGGAACGGGCCATGATCGAGAGTCGGGGGTTTAGCCCCCGGGCCGAGAGAATAATATAGACATTTTCCGCATCGGAGGAGACGGCGGCGATCAACCCCTTGGCCTCTTTAATACCCGCCCTGAGCAACATCTCGTCATTGGAGGCGCTGCCCAAAAGAGCGAGGTAGCCGAGAGCGTCGATCTTCTCCACCTCCTTCGGATCGCTTTCCACGATGACAAAGGGGAGCTTGCTTGCTTCGAAACTTTTGCAGATTACCTTGCCGATCCGTCCGAACCCGCAGACGATATAATGGTTCTTCAAGGCAGCGATCTTTTTCTCCATGCCGTTTCTCCCCATGATCTTGCGCAATCCCCCCTCCACCATGGCTTCGGTGATTTCACCGACCAGATAGAGGGCAAAGCTGAGCCCCACCACAATCAGCCCGATGGTGAAGTACTTGCCCGCCGGACTCAAATGCACCACCTCGCCGTAACCGACCGTGGCGAGAGTGATGACGGTCATGTACAGACTGTCCAGAAACGATGCATCCTCAATTAACATGTAGCCGCCGACCCCGACCAGCAGGATGATATGCAACAAGAACAGAGAGAACAGAATCTTTTTCATGCGGCCCTCAACCAAGCGACATCCTGCCGGCGATGCGCGATCATCGGGGAGCAACGACTACCCGGCCGCGGGAGGTGAAGGATACCCCCTGCTGGAGTTGGGTGCCGATCATGATCGACTCGACCAACGGCGGATTGACCGAATCGTCCGCTGTCCACTCAACCACGAAATTCGCCCCTGAACCACCGCTTACGTCTCTCTCCGGGATAACGTAGCGCAACGATTCCAAAGGTTTCAACACCACCGGCTTGTCGATATATTTCTTCAACAGCTTTCCTTGGCTGTCGTAATAATCGGCCACGGTTACGTTGATTCGATACCTGGGGTCGATATTCCTGATGCTTAAGGTAACTGTCAGCAAAAAAGGCTTTTCGCTATTGCCGCCGTAGATATGCGAATAGGCGGGCACATAAATCATCTCTCCACGCGACAGGCTGACGGCTTGGTCAGCCTGTAAAGCAGGCGGCAGCACATAAAGGGACACGAGCATAAAGAGACAAACAAGGTGGTGATGTTTTTTCATGGCCGCGTTCTCGTTCTTTTTTCGGCAGACGTTCCCGCCGGTCGCGCTGTTTGTCCGACGATCGTAGCGGAGCAGGGATCACCTGTCAATAAGCAGTATGACCCCTCTCTTGACGGCCGCTGTTTTTTGGAGTAGGAAGCAGGCACAGTTACGATTCCAGGTGCTCATTGTTTTGAGCTGCAAAAGGGAACCCCGTGTGAATCGGGGACGGGCCCGCCGCTGTAACCGGGGACGAATTCCGCCACATGCCACTGTCGGTTTTGATGGGAAGGCGCGGAAGGAGGATGAACCGGGAGTCAGAAGACCTGCCTGGATGACAAGCGGACGCGCCTCGTGGACGGAGGCGGTCGGCGGATCAATGGGATTAAAGCAAGGGCTCTCCCGGATCGATTTTATCGGTCCGGGATTTTTTTTGCCCCGCGACCAGAAGGAGTTGACCGGCAATGGAATGGACGATCACGATGGCGGAAATCTGGCGCGGGCTACTGCTGCCCCTGGGCCGGATTACCCTCTTCGTCGCCCTGGGGCTGCTCGCCGCCAGCCTGATCGAGGAACTGGGCTGGAACCGGGCCTTGTCGCGGGTCGCCGCCCCCTTTATCCGCTTCGGCCGTTTTTCCGAGACCGCCGGCAGCGGTTTTGCCCTCGCCTTTGTCTCCGGGGTCTCCTCCAACACCCTGCTTTCCGAGGCGTACCAGCAGGGGCGGATGAGCCGGCGGGAACTGGTGCTGGCCAACCTGCTCAACAGCATGCCCCGTTTTTTCCTTCACATGCCCACGGTTTTTTTCCTGATTGCGCCGTTGATCAAGGGGGCGGCAGTGGTTTACGTGGGTCTGACCTTCAGCGCCGCCCTGCTCCGTACCCTGGTGATCACCATCGCCGGCCGCCTGCTGCTGCCCTTGCACTGCCAGGGGGATGCCTGCCAGGCGCTGGCCGCTGGAATCGGGGCCAAGCCGGACGGGATCAGGAACTGGTGGGCCGCTCTCGATAAAGCGGGCCGGCGACTGCGTAAACGGTTGGGCCGGATCATGATGATCACCGCCCCGATTTACGCCCTCTTTTTCCTGGCCGGCCGGGCCGGCTGGTTCGCCCGCCTGACCGAAGGCATGGCCGGCTGGTTCGGGGCGGTGGAGTGGTTGCGGCCGGAAAGCATCAGCATCATCGTCCTCCAGGCCGCCTCGGAATTCACGGTTGGGGTGGCGGCGGCCGGTGCCCTGCTCGACGGCGGCGCCCTCACCATCCGGGAGGTGGTTCTGGCCCTTCTGGTCGGCACCGTCCTTTCCTCGCCGCTCCAGGCCCTGCGCCACCAATTGCCCTATTACGCCGGGATTTTTCCGCCCCGGCTGGCGGCCTGGCTGATCGTCTGCGGCCAGCTTTTCCGAATTGTCAGCATCATGCTGGTGGGGGTGGGATATTTTGTGCTCAGCTCCTGAAAATAGGACGGCCGGCGGCAGTCGCCCGGGCCGGTTGAACCGCTTCGGCTGGCTGCCGCTTTTGGCCCTGCTCCTGGCGGCGGCGACGGTGATCGCGGCCGGACTCGGTTATCTTGCCATCGCCCCGGTCGACGTGGCCCGGATCATCGCCGCCCGTCTGCTCGGCGATCCCTCCCTGGCCGTCGGCCTGGACGAGGTGGCCCAAGTGGTGGTGCTCGATGTCCGCCTGCCCCGAATTCTCACCGCTTTGCTGGTGGGCGGCGGCCTGGCGGTGGCCGGGGTGATTTTCCAGGGGATTTTGCTCAACCCCCTGGCCGATCCTTACACCCTGGGGGTTTCCTCCGGGGCCGCCTTTGGCGCCACCCTGGCGATTCTCGCCAACCTGGCCGGCAGCGCCCTGCTCGGCGGGCTTTCGGTGCCGCTCGCCGCCTTTATCGGGGCGGTGCTGACCCTGGGGGTGGTGCTTTATCTTTCATCCTTCGACGGCCAGGTGGCCCCCGACACCCTGATCCTGTCCGGGGTGATCGTCGGCGCCATTCTTTCGGCCGGGATCAGTTTCATCAAGTATCTGGCCGACGAGCAGGTGGCGGTGATCATCTTCTGGCTGATGGGCAGCTTCGCGGCCCGCACCTGGGCCGATGTCGGGCTGGTGGCGGCGGCGGTGGGCTGCGGGCTGCTGCTGGCGATTTATTACGCCCGCGACCTCAACATCCTCGCTCTGGGCGGCCGGATCGCCGATTCCCTGGGGGTGGAGTCCAACCGGGTGCGGCGGATTCTGCTGATCAACGGCTCGTTGCTGGCCGCGGTCTGCGTTTCGGTAGCCGGGATCATCGGCTTTGTCGGGCTCCTGGTCCCGCATCTGATGCGCTTTCTGGTCGGGCCGGACAACCGGATATTGCTGCCGGCCTCGCTGCTGGCCGGAGCCCTGCTTTTGCTGGGGGCCGATACCCTGACCCGGGCGATGCTGCCGGCCGAGGTCCCGATCGGGGTGCTCACCGCCCTGCTCGGCGGCCCCTTCTTCTGCGTGATTTTCCGCCGCCGGCAACGGGGGTTGCGGCATGGTTGAAGCGGCGGGCTTTGAGTTGCGCGGGGTCTCCTTTGCCTACGGGGCGACGGAAGTGGTGCGCGATCTTTCCCTAGCCTTGCCGCCCGGCCGTTTTCACGGGGTGGTCGGCCCCAACGGCAGCGGCAAAAGCA
>DIKC01000125.1:0-6064 GCA_002421565.1 Desulfobulbaceae bacterium UBA5628
TTTTTGCGGCCTGCTGCCAACAGGCCGGATTCGCAGTCAACGGATATATGTACCACACCCCGTGGAAAACTGAAATTTAAAACTACCGACAGCCGCCGATGCCGACCCTCTACCTGCTCCGTCACGGCCTTACCGCCGCCAACCTGGAAGACCGCTTTGCCGGCCGCACCGACGAGCCGCTGCTGCCGGAAGGGGCGGCCCAATTGCGAAGCGCCGCTGCCTCCCTGGCAACGGCCGATATTGCCGCGATTTGCTGCGGCCCCCTGGCCCGCACCGTCCAGTCGGCAACGGTGGCGGCGGAAATACTAAAGGCGCCGGTTAAAATCATCGAGGAATTGAACGAGATTCGCATCCCGCACTGGGATGGGTTGAGCAAAACCGAGATCCGCCAACGCTTCGGGGATCAATACCCGACCTGGCTGGAAACTCCCGATAATTTTCAGGTGGCGGGCTGCGAAACCTTGTCCCAGGTGCAGCAACGGGCGGTATCAGCGGCGGAGCGTCTCGGCCGGGAACATCCCGGCCGGAATATCCTGATCATCTCCCACCTCATCGTCCTCCGCACCCTGATACTCCATTACCGGCAACTGCCCCTGGCCGCCTTCCGCTCGATCAAAATCGCCAATAGCCAGGTGGTCGCCGTAGCCCCTTCCCTTCCCTTCAGTTAAGATGAATGTAAAGGGAGTCGGTTTTCTCGTCGTAATCAAGCCTCATGGTTTGAACCTCCGGTCGGGGGTGGGTGTTGCGGAGTGCGGTTGGAGGCAGACGGCAATGGCGCTCCGTTTTCAAGCGTGTTTTACTTTGTTCCTTGCCAGTCGAATGAGGGAGCGCAGGGCGTCATTGACCGCCTTGGCGTCAGGGAAGATGGCGGAAACGTCATCGTCGAGCTTGACGATGTTCGCTCCTTGCCGATAGCGGGCGGCATACTTGCCACGTATCCCACCCGGCATGGCGGCAAAATCATATTCCGGCCTTAACTCGTCAGGGATTTTAGCGGTTTTCTTCATAAAAAAGTCGCTCCTTGCGGGTAGCTTCCCGGGCGGAAATAATCCTGGTTGTCTCTTCCCGATCCGTATGCGAGACAACCAGGATCCGCCCTGTCTCCGACATACCGATAATCAGAAAGCGGTTTTCGTCGTCTGAATGATCCGGATCCGGGAATACATGTGAAAGAATATCGGCAAACACCGTGGCTGCGTCGCTGAATGAAACCCCATGCTTACGCAAATTCGTTGCGGCCTTTGTGCCGTGCCATTCAAATTTCACGAGTCCTCCCAAAATCTGGAATACTTCCAACGGCAGAGTAGCATATTGGGACGGGTAATGTCAAAAATCGCGGAGAATAGGCGGGAAGAAAAAAGAACCCCCGGCCGGGGTTGATTCCGGCCGGGGGTGGTGTTGCGGAGTTACGGTTGGGGGCAGACGGAAATGGTGTCTGACCCAATTTGGGGGAATTAGAAGTTCATGGTGATGCCGTGACGAATCCAGTAGGCGTCGTCGTTGTTCCTGCCATATACATCGTCGGTCCATACGTAGGAGGCTTCCACCTGATAGCTCAGGTTGGAGTTGAGCTTCCAGGCGGCGACGCCGAAGATTTCGGTGCCGATCTCATCTTCATTGTTGCCGCCGACAGCTACATCCTCGGTGGTCTCGAGGTAGTTCAGGGCGCCGCGCAGGGAGAGAGGCTTGCCGGTGAGCGGGCAGGTTACCGAGGTGGAGCCGTTCAACTGATAGATGGTCAGGTTGGAAAGGCCGCTGTTGTTTCCGAACTTAGCGGAGCCGGGGACGGCGAGGGCGTATCCGGCCATGGTGTTGTGGCGGTAGGTGGAGAAGAGGTAGTTGACAAACTCGTCTGCATCGTTATCGGTTGCGTCATCATCGCCGGAGCCCTGGGCAAACATCAGGCCGATCTTGCTGTTGTTGATCTTGTAGTCGGCATTGATTTGCACCGCATAACCAGCAGCATCGACGTCGGCGGCTGCGTCGCCGAACTGCATATTGCCGTCAAGGGCAAAGCTGAGATCGCCGAACTTGAGGTTGGCGTTGGCGCCCAGGTTGGAGAGGGCCAGGCCTGCCTTGGCGGTAGCGGTATCGCCGGTATCGGCCGCGCCCTTGAGGTAGGTGTAGTTGAGGCCGCCACTGAAGCTGTCGTTGAACTTGCGATCCAGGGTCAGGATGTAGGCGTCGAGATCATCGCTGTTATCATCAGCAGTATGCTCGTTTACCTTGATGGTTACGGCCTGCACCTTGGTGCCGGCGATATCGGCGTAAAGAACGATCATGTCGTCCGGCGCATCACCGCGACGATCCCAGAAGTTCGGCCCCAGGCTGATGTGCTGACGGCCGACCTTGATCCCCCAGCTGCTCGGCTTGTAATCGATCCACGCCTCGTCGAGATTCATGCCGTTCTTGGTCGGGCGGCTGTAGTCGTCGCCGGCGCTGTTGGCGCCCCAAGCGAAGTTGTCGCTGCCGGTGCCGGTGGAAAGGCGGATATAACCGGTCAGTTCATCGGAAACCTTGGACTTGAAGCCGATCTGGGCCCGCTGATCATAGGTGTTGCTTGACGGCTTATCCTCCTGAGCCGTGAGATCGCTGCTGATCCCCCGGACCCGGACATTGGCGTCCAGCTCGATGGCAGCCGAGGCCACAACCGCGCCGCCGAGAACCAAGGCGGTGCTTACTGCTACTGCGGTCAAAGTCTTTTTCATCCTTTTTCTCCTTTCTCTGGTGTTTTTTCGCCGCGCCCGGCCCGCCCTCTCCTGAAGGCTCTCCGCAACGCGACCCGACTGCTTCCTAAACCTGCTAACAACCTGCCTGGCTTGTAACCCGCTCCCCCACGCCGGGAGAGCAAACTATCATGTCTCTATAACAGCCGCCACCCTGCTGTCAAGCAAAAAACCGTAAAAAGTATAAAAATTTTAACCGCCGGTTCAGTTTTTTGTTCCCGCCCCTATTTTTTTAAGCTTTTATCGCTTCAAGTCTCGATAAAAATTTTCATGGGCGCCCAGCAACAACAGCAGGCGACTGCCCGGTTCATATTCATAGGCCAGCAAGGTGAGTTGGCCGTTGCATTTGAACTTGTAAACAAACACCCCGGCCAGGTCGCCCTTTTTGGCTTCGCCGACCGCGGGATCGCGCACAATGACCGCTACGGCATCATCCACATCGGCTTTCTGGTTTGGGTGGAGACGCTTATAAGCCCGTCTAAAAGCCGTGCTTTGCCGGATCTGAACCGTCATCAATCCCGTTTGCCTTCCGGCTCGAAGGGGGTGGCAAGCGTCGGCCCCTCACCGCGGGCGACCAGCAAATCGCGGATAAAATCTATGGGCAGGTCGGGGTTGTCCAGGGCGGTTCTACCTACCAATGCCCAAAATTCTATTTGCCCGGCGATTGTCCGCCGCTCGGCATGGGCCGTGGCCCGTGCCTGCTGGTAAAGGGTGTCATCGATGCGTACCGGCATGCCCATATTTTCACCTCGAAGCTGATTGCTACATAAGTATCCTATCTCCAACTTAATATAAAAATCCACGTAAAGACAAGGAAGAAAAAAGACCCTATTTTTTCTTTTTCAGGGTTTGTCGAGATCGCGGTGGCTGAGGGTGAGGCGGGGGGCAATGGGGGCGAGGGCGGCGGCCAGGGCTTCGGCCACCGCCACCGAGCGGTGGCAGCCGCCGGTGCAGCCGATGGCGATGGTGATGCTTTCCCGGCCGCTTTGGCCGGCCTGTTCGATGATGAAGCGGACCAGGGGCAGGAGCAGTTCCAGGAAACGGCGGCCGGCCGGGTTGTCCAAGACGTAGGCCGCCACCTCCGGCTCGGTGCCCTTGCGGTGGCGCATTTCCTCCAGCCAGTAGGGATTGGGGAGAATCCGGGCGTCGAAGAGCAAATCCGCCTGCTCCGGCATCCCGTGCTTGTGGCCGAAGGTGAAAATCGCCAGGGCCGGGGCCGGGTTGGCCTGGGCTTGCTCGCTCATGGCCGCCGCCGCAGTTTGGAGGGGAGAATCCCCAATTGTTCCCGGTACTTGGCCACCGTCCGGCGGGCCAACTGGATGTTTTCCTTCTCGAAAATCTCGGCGATGGTGTTGTCGCTCAGGGGTTTTTTCTGGTCTTCGTGCTGGATGATGCTTTTGATCCGCTGCTTGATGCTCTCCGAGGCCAGGGCATCGCCGCCGTGGGTGGCGATCGAGGAGTTGAAAAAATATTTCAATTCAAAGATGCCTTGGGGGGTGTGGACGTACTTGTTGCTGGTCACCCGGCTGATCGTGGATTCGTGCATCCCCACGTCCTCGGCCACGTCCCGCAGCACCAGGGGTTTAAGGAAAGCGATTCCCTGCTCGAAAAACTCCCGCTGGAATTTCAAGATGCTCTCCACCACCCGGTAGATGGTGCGCTGCCGCTGCTGAATCGACTTGATCAGCCACATGGCCGAGCGCAGTTTGTCCTGGACGTAGTTTTTGGTTTCGCCGGGGGCGGTGGACTCCTTGCCGAGGATGTCGCGGTAATAGCCGCTGACCCGCAGGCGGGGCAGGCCGTCGTCGTTGAGCATGATCACGTATTCGTCGCCCAGCTTGTAAACATAGACGTCCGGGGTGATGTACTGGGGTTCTTCGTCGGAATAGACCCGGCCGGGCCGGGGATCGAGGCTGGTGATCACCTCCACCGCCGCGTTGACCTCGGTTGCGGAGGCGGCGGTGGCCTTGATCAGGGCCGGGTAATTCCTGGTTTCCAGCAATTTGAGATGATCGGCCACGATCCGGGCGGCCAGGGAGTCGGCCAAACCCAGGCGGGCCAGTTGCAGGAGCAGGCATTCCCGCAGATCGCGGGCCGCCACCCCCGGCGGGTCCATTTCCTGGATGGTCGCGATCATCCGTGCGGCCAGTTCCGGGGGGCAGTTGGTCTGCTCCGCGATCTCCTCGGGCCCGACCATCAAAAAGCCGTTACGGTCCAGATTGCCGATGATGAAACGGCCCACCTCCCGTTCCTGGTCGTTGACCCGGGAAAGATCGAGCTGCCAGCGAAGATGGGATTCCAGGCTGGGCTTGGCGGTGAGAATATCGAGCCGGGACGGTAAATCGTCGTCATCCCGGCCCCGCACCCCGCCGCCGCCCTCGCCGCCGGGGCCGGTATCGTATTCGTTTAAATAATTTTCCCAGTCGATTTCCCCCAAGGAGGCGGTGGGTTCCATCTCCACCTCGGCGGTCTGCTCCGATTCGGGCTTGGCGAATTCTTCGGCCGCGGCCGGGGAGGCGAGTTCATCCGGGGTAGAGGCCGGTTCACCGTCGCTCTCCAGCCCCACCACCTCTTCCAGCAGAGGATTGAGTTCCATTTCCTGCTGGATGGTTTCAGCCAGTTCCAGGCGGGAGAGCTGCAACAATTTGATCGCCTGCTGCAACTGGGGGGTCATCACCAGTTGCTGGCTCAGTTTCAGGCTTTGTTTCAGCTCCAGGGCCATGATTTCCTAAAGGGTAAAATTTTCGCCCAGATACATGGAGCGGGCCTCGGGGCAGCGGACGATCTCGTCGGCGCTGCCGCTGGTGAGGATTTTGCCGTTACTCACGATATAGGCCCGGTCGCAGACGGTCAGGGTTTCCCGCACGTTGTGGTCGGAGATCAGCACCCCCAGACCGCGTTTCTTCAAGTCGCGGATGATCTGCTGGAGATCGGCCACCGATAGGGGGTCGATCCCGGCAAAGGGCTCGTCGAGAAGGATAAAGCGGGGATTCATCGCCAAGGCCCGCATGATCTCCACCCGCCGCCGTTCGCCGCCGGAAAGGGAGTGGGCCGGATTGTCGATCAGATAGCCGAGCTTGAGTTCTTCCAGCAGACCTTCGATCCGCTGGCGGATTTCCTCCTTGGGCAGGCCCAGGGGTTCCAGGACGATGCGGATGTTTTCCTCCACCGTCAGTTTCTTGAAGACCGACGATTCCTGCGGCAGATAGGACAAGCCCTTGCGGGCCCGTTGATGGATGGCCAGGCGGGTGATCTCTTCGTTGTCCAGCAGCACCCGGCCGGAATCGGGGCGGATGAAGCCGGCAATGGCGTAAAAGGTGGTGGTCTTGCCCGCGCCG
>DIKC01000125.1:6112-6279 GCA_002421565.1 Desulfobulbaceae bacterium UBA5628
TTTCTGGTACTGCTTGACGATGTTTTCGGTTTGCAGTTGCATGCGTTCGCCTGATGCTCAGTTGGCCGGCGAATCAGGGGCCGGAGTCTGAACAGGGGCTACCGGGGGCGAAACCTTGCCGTTGGGGGCGGCCGCCTCGGCTTCCCCCTCGCCGCCGGAATGGAAAA
>DIKC01000075.1 GCA_002421565.1 Desulfobulbaceae bacterium UBA5628
TGCTCTGCATCCAGACCGGCAAGACTATGGACGATGCCGGCCGTTTCCGCTTTTCCACCGACGAGCTTTTTTTCAAATCCCCGGCCGAAATGGCGGCCGCCTTCAGCCACACCCCGGAGGCCCTGGCCGAAACCGGGCAACTGGCGGCCCGCTGCGATCTAACCCTTGATTTCGGCGATTTCCACTTTCCCGCCTTCCCGGTACCGGCCGACGAAACCCTGGACAGCCTCTTTGAAAAGGCGGCCCGCCAGGGGTTCAGCGAACGGCTGACGGAAATCAAGCGGCGCGGCGCTCTCTCCCCGGAGCAAGAAGAAGTGTACCGGGAACGGCTGGAACATGAAATCGACGTGATCAAACGAATGGGCTTTCCCGGCTACTTCCTGATCGTGGCCGATTTTATCAACTGGGCCAAGGACCACGATATTCCGGTGGGGCCGGGCCGCGGCTCCGGGGCCGGCAGCCTGGTGGCCTACGCGATGCGGATCACCGATCTCGACCCCCTGCCCTACGGCCTGATCTTCGAGCGCTTCCTCAATATCGAACGCAAGTCGATGCCGGACTTTGACGTGGATTTCTGCCAGGAACGGCGGGGCGAGGTAATCGAATACGTGCAGCAGAAATACGGCGGCGCCGATCATGTGGCCCAGATCGTCACCTATGGCTCGATGAAGGCGCGGGCGGTGATCCGCGACGTGGGCCGGGCCCTGGGCATCGCTTACGGGGATGTGGACCGGATCGCCAAATTGGTGCCCGAGGAACTGGGGATCACCATTGCCAAGGCCCTGGAACAGGAGCCGCGCCTGGGCGAGTTGATGAAGCGCGATCCCAAAATCAACGAACTGGTAACCGTGGCCCGCACCCTGGAAGGGCTCCACCGCCACACCTCGACCCATGCCGCCGGGGTGGTGATCTCGCCCCGGCCGATGACCGAATATCTCCCCCTCTGCCGCGGCCCCAAGGGCGAGACCCTGACCCAGTACGACATGAAGTACACCGAAAAAACCGGGCTGATCAAGTTCGACTTTCTCGGTCTCAAGACCCTGACCGTGATCGAGCGGGCCTTGAAGCTGATCAAGGCCGACCTTGATCTTGAGCTTAAAATCAACGAAATTCCCCTCGACGACTCCAAAACCTACGATCTCCTGGCCAAGGGCGACTCCTTGGGGGTCTTCCAGTTGGAAAGCTCCGGGATGCGCGGCCTGCTGATGAAGATGAAGCCCGAGGTCTTTTCCGACCTCATCGCCCTGGTCGCCCTCTACCGGCCCGGCCCCCTGGAATCGGGGATGGTGGACGACTTCGTCAACACCAAGCACGGCCGGATGGTGGCCAAATACCCCCTCCCCCAACTGGAGCCGATCTTAAAAGAAACCTACGGGGTGATCGTTTACCAGGAACAGGTGATGAAGATCGCCAATGTCCTGGCCGGCTACTCCCTGGGCGATGCCGACAACCTGCGGCGGGCCATGGGCAAAAAAATCGCGGCGGTGATGGAGGCGGAAAAGGGCAAATTCCTGGCCGGTTGCGAAGCGAACAAAATCGACCCCAAAAAGGCGGAATACATCTTCGACCTGATGGCCAAGTTCGCCGGTTACGGCTTCAACAAGAGCCACAGCGCCGCCTACGCCCTGATCGCCTACCAGACCGCCTGGCTCAAGGCCCATTACCCGGCCCAGTTCATGGCCGCCCTCCTTTCCTGCGACATGGGCAACACCGACAAGGTGGTGCGCTACATCAACGAATGCCGGGACCACGAAATCGAGGTGCTGCCGCCGGACATCAATGAATCGTTCCGGGATTTCACGGTGGTCAACGAACGGATTCGCTTCGGCCTGGAAGCGGTGAAGAACGTGGGCGGCGCCGCCCTCGATTCGATCATCGAGGAGCGACAGAAGGAGGGGCCGTACCAGTCGCTGGCTGATTTCTGCCTGCGGGTGGACGGCCGCAAGGTGAACCGGCGGGTGGTCGAAAGCCTGATCAAGGCCGGGGCCTTTGATTCCTTGGGGGCCAAGCGTTCCCAGCTCTTTGAGATTCTCGATCAGGCCCTGGAGATGGCGGCGGCGGCCCAGCGGGATAAATTAAGCGGCCAGATTTCCCTTTTTTCCCTTATGTCGCCGGCCGCGGCCGCCCCGGCCACCAGCATCGAATTGCCGGACATCCCGGAATGGCCGGAAAAGCAACGATTGCTGCTGGAAAAAGAGACGGTGGGATTTTATCTCACCGGCCATCCCCTGGCCAAATACCGGCAGGAGATCGCGGCCCTGGCCGACACCGACCTGGCCGGATTGCACGAATGGCCGGACAATCAGCCGGTGCGGGTCGGCGGCCTGGTGCGGCAGTTGAAACCCCACCGGAGCAAAAAAGGCGACCCCATGGCCTTTATCACCCTGGAGGACACTTTGGCCTCGGTGGAGGTGGTGGTCTTTCCCGAGGCTTACGCGGCCGGAGCGCGACTGCTGGAGGGGGACGAACCGATCATGGTGCAGGGCACGGTGAAGCAGGAGGAGGGCGGCGCCAAGATCATCGCCGATCAAGTGAGCAGCCTGGCGGAAGCCGGGGCCAAGTACATCGAGGGGGTCAAGATCACCATCCGGGCCGAACAGGCGGGACGGCCGCAACTGGAGGCAATCAAAAAGACGATCCAGCGTTTTCACGGCCCCTGCTCGGTTTCACTGACCATCCGCTTCAGCGGCCGGGGTGAGGCGGACATCGCCGCCCACCGCGACCTCACCGTCCAGCCGGGCCGGGAATTCAGCGCCGAGGTGGAAAAAATCCTCGGCTACTCAGGGGTGGTTTATCTCAAGAAAGCGGCGGAAAGCGCGGCCCGGGAAAACGGCCGCCAGAAAGGAAGGGGGCAGGTTTAAAGGGTGGCGACGTTTTCTTGGGGGGTGTATGCGTATTCCAGTGATCCCGG
>DIKC01000179.1 GCA_002421565.1 Desulfobulbaceae bacterium UBA5628
CCGACGAGGTCCGCAATCTGGCCCACCGGGCCGGAACCGCGGCCAAGGACATCGCCGAACTGCTGGAGGCCACGGTCAAGCGGGTCAGCCAGAGCTCCCACGCCCTCAAAAACGTCAATGCCGATTTCGAAGGGATCATTGAAAGCGCCACCGCCATCGGCGACAAAAATCACGCCATCACCCAGGCCAGCGAAGGTTTTGTCCACCAGATCGGCCAGGTCAACGAGGCCACCACCCTGGCCAGCGACTCCACCCAGCGGATCGCCTCCTGCGCCGAAGAGACCGCCGCCGCCTCGGAGCAGCTCACCGCCCAGGCCGAGGAATTGCGCGAAATGGTGATCGAACTGGTGCGGGCGGTGGAGGGCGAGCAGGCCGCCGGCCGCCTGGCCAACCAGCAAACAGAGACGACCATCGACGATAATCGCCGATCCGGAATTACCTGGGGCGAACCCGCCCTTATCCAGGGAGAATGAAACCACTAAACCGTTTTTTTATCTTTTCTTAATCTCTCACTAATATCCAGGCGTTACAGCTAAGATAAAATTCCATTACTTAAAGCGACCGCCCACTGACAAAAACAATTTAACCGGAAAAGGAAAAAATCATGATCTGCCTCCACTTGCGTACCCATTCCCCAGCCACGACCAACTGGTCGGTGGCAACCTGCGCCGCCCACCAATCTCTCTATGTTCCCAGCCTGGAAGAACAGGGCTGCTACTGCCGCTCCGCCAACCATCGGGAATGCCCGATTCTTCATCGGCCGAAAATGAGCAACGCTCCCTTGAAATGGGTGGAGCATGGTCGTTGTTCCCTGTTTCCCATCATGCAGGCGGCCTGAAGACGATGATTACGGCCCCGGTCATCTATCTGGAAAAGCGCTCGCGCCATTCCGGCGACCAGAAATTAAACCGGACATGGCAAAACGCCTTGGAAACCCTGGACTTCGCTCTCCAGCCCATCGTCAACATCCATACCGGGATGTGCGAAGGGTGCGAGGCCCTGCTCCGTCACCACCAGGAAGCCGGTTTTGCCTCGATCCAGGCGGTGTTCAACCAGGCCCAGACCGACCACCTGCTGGCCGAAGTGGAGCTGGCCTTGCGGGCCAAGGCTATTCACAAGTTCATGGAAATTCCCTTCCACCACCGGCTCAAGCTCTTTTACAACATCGACAACCGGCTACTTTCCTCGGACAACGCCGCCAGCCATCTCGGGCTGGCCGATTTCGTCCAGCGTTTCGGGCTTTATCCCGGCTCGTTCGTTTATGAAATCTCCGAACGGCATGAAAGCAACATGGATATTCTCAACGATTTTCACGGTCTGGAGGGGATCAAGGGCGTACTCAAAAACTTCCGCCGGGAGATGTTCAAGTTCGCCATCGATGATTTCGGCACCGGCCTTTCCGGCCTCCAATTGCTCTACCATTCCGAGCCGGACTACATGAAAATCGACCGCTTCTTCATCGATGGCCTGGCCGCCAGCCGCCGTAAAAAGCTCTTTGTCGCCTCCACCGTCAAGATGGCCCGCACCCTGGGCAACAGCGTCATTGCCGAGGGGCTGGAAAGCAGCGATGATTTCTACGCCTGCGACCAGGTGGGCTGCGATTATGTCCAGGGCTACCTGATCCAGCGCCCCACCTTGAATGCCGGCGAAATCCGCCAGACCTACGAAATGGTGGCCGAACTCCGCCGCCGCGACCGCCGCGACCCCGGTCACGACCAGCACCTGATCCGCGATCAGATCGAACGTTTGAAGGCGATCCCCCTTTACGGCCGCAAGGGAGAATTGACCAGCATGGATACGGTGTTCGAGGCCTTTCGCCAGGAAAAAAGCAACTCCCTTTTTCCGGTGGTCGATCACAACCATGAACCGGTGGGAGTGATCCGGGAAAAGGACTTGAAGGAGTATGTCTATTCCCCCTTCGGCAAGGATATTCTCCGCAACCGGGCGGCGCTCTCCTGCCATTTCACCCAGTTCATCAGCCGGATGCCGGTCACCGAAATCCGTACCAGGGTGGAAAACATTCTGGAGATATTCGCCCTTAATCCCGAGGCGGAAGGGACTTTGGTTACCGACAACGGCCGCTACCAGGGCTTTCTCAGCGCCAACGCCCTGCTCAAGCTGCTGTCGGAAAAGAACCTGGAAGAGGCCCGGGACCAAAACCCGCTCACCCGCTTGCCGGGCAACTACCTGATCAGCCGCTTCATTTCCGAGGGGCTCCGCGACCAAGCTAACGAATATGTTTACGCCTACTTTGATTTTGACAATTTCAAGCCCTTCAACGACAAATACGGTCTCCGCAACGGCGACCGGGCGATCCTGATGTTCGCCGACATCCTGCGGGAAACAGGCAACACCGTCCGCTGTTTCATCGGCCATGTGGGCGGCGACGATTTTTTCGCCGGCTTCAAGCTGGAAGCGTGGGAACGGGAGCTGGGGGCCAGCCAGGTCGAAGATATCGTCCGTCAACTCTGCCGCCGTTTTGCTTCGGACGCAACCAGCATTTACAATCACGTCGACCGCAAAAACGGTTTCATCACCGCCCCCGACCGGGAAGGCAATCCCAAAAAATTCCCCCTCCTGACGGTGAGCGCCGCCCTTCTGCACCTGCCCACCGACGACCGGCCCTACGCCCTGGAAGAGATATTCACCATCCTGGCCGAATTAAAAAAGCAAGCCAAGCACGCCCCGGACAAATTCGCCGCCCTCACCCTCAACGACCGCCCGGCCCGCGCCGCCGCCTGAAAAAACACCCCATCTTCCGGCATAGCTCAGGGACACTCCGTCCCTGATTTATGCGATCTTTTTTCTTGAGTTTTTCATGACGGATTATTACCCTTTCATGAACATGACCTCGCACATGACGACAAGGAGGCAACAATGGCGAATCTGCAAGTGAAAGGGATCGACGATAGTCTGTACGAACAACTGAAAAGACTGGCAACGGCTGAAAACAGATCGGTAAGCCAGGAGATCATCTTTTTGGTCAAAGCGCACCTTTCTTTACAGAAAACATTACGCTCCACACCTTCTCCGGCCGAGGTGCTGCTGCAACTCTCCGGCTCCTGGGAAGACCCCCGGCCGGCCGGCGAAATTACCGCCGAAATCAGAAATGCCCGCAAAAACAGCCGGCGGCTGGCCGGAGGATTGTGATGTTCCTCCTTGACACCGACACGGTGATCTATGCGCTGAAGGGAGAGGCCACGGTGGCGGCCAGTCTCCACCTTCATCTGCATGACCCCATGTATCTCAGCACCATCACCATGATGGAACTCTACTATGGCGCCTACAAGTCGCAACATGTCGATGCGAATCTGGCCAAGCTTAAAACCATCGAAGGTTCCTTTACCCTCTTGCCTCCCGGCCCTGAAACGGTTGAAATTTTTGGAAAAATGAAGGCAACCCTGGAGCTGCAAGGCGCCCGACTTGCCGACTTGGACCTGATAATCGCCGCCACCGCGCTCACCCACAATCTCACCCTGGTCAGCAACAATCAGAGGCATTTCAGCAGAATACCGGGCTTGAAGCTGGCGAATTGGGCGTGAAGGAAAAAACATGACGGTGGCGACCATCACCAGCAAGGGCGAGTCTTTGCTCCAGACGCCGATCAGTCGGGTGGACGATCTTTTCGGCCGGATTCACCAGCCCGGTCGCACAACGCTTTCAGCGGCTACACCTGATCCCGGCGGACGTGGAAGGCGAGGGTGGCGGCGGTGACCCGGCTGAGGCCGAAGTGGAGGAAAAGGGCGAGCCAGAGCCCCTGCAAGAGGAGGAGCAACCCCGGCTGCCAGAGAACGGCGAGGCCTACGGTCAGATCGACCGGCAAGGGCGCGGCCGGGGCCGGCAGTAGCCGGAGCAGGGCCAGGCAGCAGATAATATTGATCAGCCCCAGCCGTTGATAGGCGGTGAGCTTGCTCTCTCCCCGGAAATCGGCCCGCAGTTGCTCGGAGAGGATGCGCCAGGCCAAGGCGAAGATCGCGGTCAGGCCAAAGGCGGCGGCGAACCGCCCTTCCAGGAAGAGATAAATCCCGGCCAGCCCCATCCCGCCGTAAAGCAGCGAGGTCAGGGCCTGGATCGGCGCCACCGGCTCGCCGGCCAAGCCGGAGGCGTAAACGATCTTTTTGGTCTCGCCCTGGTAGGCGCAGGCAAAGGGGGCGAAGAGACGGCGCAGCCGCGGCCCCAGTTGGCTCAGGGGCTTGCCGTAGCAGCAGCCGAAGCTGAGACAGGCCAGCCGGCCCACCCCTTCCCCCAGGATATAGGCAACAGCCAGGGCGGCCAGCACCGGCATCATTCCGATCCCGGTTCCGAACCCGCGCTCAAAAAGCCAAACCACCGGCGGGGTCAGATAAAGCCCCACCGCCGCTCCGCCGGCCACGGTGAAGGTATTTTTCTTGCCTTCCACCACTCTGGCCACCACCCCCGAGGCGATCACCGCCGCCCCCCCGATCGCCGACACCAGGGCCAGGCCCCGCCAGAGCGGCATCCCGACCGCGGCCAGGAGCAGCAGAAAAATGCTTACCCCCAGCATAATGGCGGCGGCGGTGAGCAGACCGTAAAAGGTCAGGTTGCGGCCCTGCCAGCCGCTTCCCTCCCTGGCCACCGGGATGGCGGCCATGATCTGCCACCGTTCCCCCGGTAGCCGCCGGGCCAGCCAGAGGACGAGAGGGAAATAAACCAGGGCCAGCCCCAAGACAAAGCTCGAATTCGCCATCTTGCATCTCCCTTTTTTATGATTGTTGACTTCCCGCCCGCCAAGCGAGCAGGGAACGGACCCGCACCTCGCTTTCGGTCAGGGTATGGCCGAAGGCATGGGAAAAACGGCTCGCCACCCCGGCCTGTTGCCGCTGGCCGAGAAGATCGTCGGCAAAACTCACCCGGCCCGGCTCGAAAAAGAGAATATCGGTGCTGCTGCCGGGACGATAAAGACTCTTGGGCTGGCCCCGGCGGACGAACATCCCGGTCTGGAGCGGCAGGGCCAAGTCGTAGCGGTAATCGCTGTAGCACTGAACCACCGCGCCGATCATCAGGGCGGTCACCTCGAACATCGCCACCATTCCCACCCGGCTGCCGCCCTCCACCTCGGTGTCGATGATGGTCACCGTCCGCCGGTTCCTGGAATAGGGAGTAACCACGGCGGTGATCGCGCCGGGGTTGCAGGAGTGGCAGAGGCCGTCCACCTCGTAAAAGGCCGCCACCACCCCGGAAACCGGCAGGTGGTTGTAATGGTATTTATCCGGGGTCAGACGGAAAATCGCGTAATCGCCGCCGGCAAACGGCTCGGCCCAGCGGCGGCCGCTTTCATCGAGGCCGAACAATTCCGCAAAGGAGAAAAACTTGTCCTTGATCCGCAGCGGCGAATCGTCGGCCAGGGAGCCGAGCAGAAGGCGGGCGTCGGCCGGCGAAACCACCGCGTCCTCATCTTCAGGCATGGGTCGGCACTGCCAGTAGCGGATTTGCCGCTCGAAGATCCGGCGGGGGGTGGTGAAATATTCCGGCCCGGCCAGGCATTCGCTCAGATCAAGGCCGCAGCGGGCCAGGAAACCGCGATTGCCAAGCAAGCGCGGGGCCAGGGGAAGATCGAAATTGAGAAAGCCGAGCAGGCTGGAAAAACGAGGGGTAAGCAGGAGGTTGAAAAGAAAAGGGGCCTGCTCGCGGGCCCGGGAATAGAGAAAATTGACGATCCGATCGGCGAACAACTCCTCGTCGATGACGGCCCCGCTCTCCCGTTCCACGTATTGGTGCATTTTCATCCGGCCGCGGCCCGCTCTTTTTTGGCGTCCCAATCCTCGGCCAGGAGCAGGAGGTGGGCCAGGCGGACGATCTCGCTCAAGGAAGGGTCGGCGGCCAGCCGGCCCTCCAGCCCTTCGCCGCCGTTAATTGCCGCCACCGCCTGCCGGATCTCCAGGGGCAAGGGATGACGGCCATCGGTCATGGCCGCCACCTCTTCCCGGAGATACGCCAGGGCCTCGGCCAGGTGGCGCCGGCGCAGGGTGTTGCGGTAATAACCTTCCGCCGCCTGGTTGAATTCATGGGCGGTCAGCGAAAGGGGATCGGCCGATCGCCGGCCGGGCCGGGCCTCGCCCATGATTCCCCGCACCAAGCGGCCGGCGGCCGCTGTTTCCGGCTCACGCAACCGCGCTTCCAGATCGGCCAGCAGCTCATGGCAGCCGAACATTTCGATCAAATCCGCCCCATCCTCGAGGATCATTGCCAGCAGGGCGAGCCGGTAGTCCCGCTGCCGCACCCGGAGATAGCCGGGATAACGGCGGCTGGCCCTGATTCCCGGGGTTCGCGCCAGAATGCCGCGGAGAAAGACGTTGTCGCTCTCCTTGCGGACAAAGAAGGTGGGCAGACCAATGGCCGCCCCGAAGAAAATCTGCCGCCGTTCGCTCTCCACCAAGGGGGTGCCGGGAATATGGCGATGACTGAGACGGTGGCCGAGCATGTACTTGAAGGCCAGGCAGTTGAGCAGCATCTGAAAATCAGCGGCCTGCCCCAAATCCTGCTCAAAATTCTCAAACAGGGAGTAATAGCGCGCCTCGAAACCGGAAAAGCCCATCGCCGCCTGGGCTCGCAAGCGGATCAACTGATAGACCGACATGCTCCGGTCAAAGACCCCCAAGGCCTCCAAGTCCGCCTTGAGGCGGACGTCGTTGCCGAGGACGCCGTCCTGGCCGCAGTTGCTTTCGGTGGAAAGCAGGGCCACCGGGTAATCGAGGAGCCGGAAGTCCGGCACGAAATCGCCCTTAAGGCCGAACAGCCGCCCGATCAGGCGATCCAGTCCGGGCGGCCCGAAGGGGGTAAGGCGGTGGCCGGCCAAACGGTTGCGGGCCTTTTTCTTCCAGCGCCGCCAGAGCATCCGCAGGTGGGTGTAATCAAGCTCATGGGCGAGAAAGCCCAGCACCTGTTCCGGATGGAAATCCTCGAAGGCCAGGCGGTAGGGGGCGGCGCTGTAAGTGCCGACAAAAAGGGGCAAAAAATGCTCCATGATCTTGGCCGCGAGATCGCCGAGATACTTTTCATGGGCCGGCCCGAAACCGGAAGCAGGGTTGGTGAGCAGGGCGCCCAGTTTGCGGCTGCCGAGGCTGACATGGGTGCCGTTGTTGGCCAGCCCGATGTTGGAGGTATGGGGCAGCACCACCAGATTACTGGTGATGATCCCCGCCTCCCGCAACTTCATGACCCCGTTCAGGTGGCTGCGGCTCAAGACCTGATGACAGAGCGCCATGTAGCGGTGCTTGCTCTCGCCGTCGTTCCAGCCGGACAGGCAGGGACTCATGAAGAGTTCCCGGTAGAAGGCGTCGGAAATCCCTTCGTTCAACTGGCGCTGACGCACCGGCGGATGGGGGGAGAAGAAGATCAAGGCCTGCTGGCCGTTTTCTTCCAGGGAAAATTTACGATTGGCGTAGAGCAGGAGCAGATGGCTCAAAAGAAAACGGCGGGCCGTTTCCCGGGCCAGCTTGCGGCCCAGCCCCTCGGCCGGGCGATGATGCACGACATGAAAGGAAAAGGTCTCCGGCGAGGTGTTGTCATTGAGAAAATGAGCGAGCAGCCGGCGGCCGGTGGCCTGGGCCTGGGGGCAAAGGGCGGCGTTTTCTCCGATGAGATCGGCCAGTGCCAGCTTCAGCAGATAGCTGATCGGCACCCGCAGCCACTCCTCGCCCTGACGGGTGAGGAAGAACCGCTCCCGATCTCGGCGGGTCGGGCTGTTGGGGAGATTTTTGTCGGCCCGCAAATCGCCGTGGAGAATTTCGGCTGCGTAACGGCCCAGGCGGCTGAGCGGCAGGCGCACCCAACTGTTTTCCCAGACCTCTTCCGGGTTGTCGGCCAGATAGCGTTCCAGGTTGCGGCCCAGACGGGGAGAGGCATCCCCCACCCTGGCCCGGCGCAGGATATTGGCAAAATAGTTGGAGGACTCGATGCTGGCCGGCAGGTCAACCGCCTCCCGCCGGCCAAGCACCGCCACCTGCAATTCGTTCTCCACCCCGCCGGTGGTGTCGCCGGGGGCAAAGGGCAAGGCCGCCGAATCGCCGGGGTTCACCCCCAGCCGCAGCAAACATTCATCGAGATTGACCCGGGCCGGAAAGTTCTCCGGATACGCCGCCAGCTTGCCCATCAACCGGTGGGATCCTCGTCATGGTACTGGTGGTGGACGATATTGCCCTCGACGATATAGATCACCTCTTCCCCGAGATTGGTGATCAGATCGCCGATCCGCTCCAGGTAACGGGAAACGGAGAGATAGTTGATCAGGGCGTCGATTTGATTTTTGTCCGCCAGAATTCCCTCCTTGACCAGCTTGAGATTGGCCCGGTGGAGGGCATCGATCTCATCCTCGTCGGCCAGCACCTCGGCCGCCAGATTGATGTCCAGGTTGATCAGGGCATCCAGGCTCCGGGTCAGCATGGTGTGAACCCGGCCAGCCATCAAAGCGACATCGAATGGCGGCGGGCAGGGCGGTAGCACCGCCAGGGCCCGGGTGCGGGCCGCGATCCCCACCGCCAGGTCGCCGATCCGCTCCAGGTCGTTGTTGAATTTCCAGGTGGCCATGATGAACCGTAGATCAAAGGCCACCGGCTGGTGGAGGGCGAGAATCTTGAAGCACTCCTCCTGGATGTCGATCTTCTTGTCGTCGATCTCGTTTTCGCCGGCAAAAACCTTGTCCGCCGCCGCCGCATCGTTCTCGGTCAAGGCCCGCACCGCTGTGGAATAATTCCGTTCCACCAGCCGGAACATGCAGACCAGGTGTTTTTTCAACTTATCTATTTCACGCACGAATATCTGGGACATAAGATGAAAGTCCTATAGTTAAGTCAGGAAGAGGGGCCGGCATAACCGGCCCCTCTTCAATGAAGCCTTAATTAACAATCGCCAGGTAGGCGTCAAGGGTTTCCGCGTCCGGGGCCTTGACCGTGATCCCGCCCGGACCCTTGCCCGGCCGCACCACATGCTTGGCCAGCTCGCCGGCTTTCTCGAACTTGGCCAGTTCCAGGGAACCGCTCTTGAATACCCACAAGCGGCCATGTTCCATCCGGGTGATGAAGCCGGGGCGGGCCAGCATATAGGCATCGATAGTCTCGGCGTCCGGCCCCTTGATCGTGATCCCGCCCGGACCCTTACCCGGCCGTACCACATGCTTGGCCAGCTCACCGGCCTTGTCATACTTGGCCAGATCCTTGCTGCCGGGAATGAATACCCAGAGACGGCCATGCTCCATCCGGGTCTCAAAGCCCTCCCGCTGATAGGCAGCCATCTCGCTCTGGGCCGGTTTGTCGGCCCGGGAAACGGCCGGGGCGTAGCCAAAGGCCAGGGAAAGGCTGAGGGCCAGGGCAACGGCTGAAATCATCTTCTTCATGGTGTCGGTCTCCTTTTTTACGGATTAGAGGGGGTTAAAAAACGATTTTCATCCAAAGCGGCCGGAGATGTAATCCTCGGTCTCCTTGAGTTTCGGTTTCTTGAACATGCTCGGGGTGGGGCCGTATTCCACCAACTGACCCAGATACATGAAGGCGGTGTAGTCGCTGATCCGGGCCGCCTGCTGCATGTTGTGGGTGACGATCAAAATGGTGTATTCGCCCCGCAGCATGTCGATCAGATCCTCGATCTTGCTGGTGGCGATGGGATCGAGGGCCGAGCAGGGCTCGTCCATCAGCAGCATTTCCGGCTCGGCGGCAATGGCGCGGGCGACGCAGAGCCGTTGCTGCTGGCCGCCGGACAGCCCCAGGGCGCTCTGCTCCAAGCGTTCTTTGGTCTCCTGCCAGAGGGCCGCATGCTTGAGGGATTTTTCGCACACCTCGTCGAGCAGCTTCTGGTCCCGCACCCCGTCGATCCGCAAGGGGTAAATCACGTTTTCGTAGATGGTCATGGGAAAAGGGTTGGGCTTCTGGGCCACCATCCCCATCCGCTTGCGCAGTTCGATGACATCCACCCCCGAAGCGTAGATCGAATCGCCCTCCAGGGTCATGTCGCCGCTCACCCGCACCGAATCGACCAGATCGTTGAGCCGGTTGACCGACCGCAGAAGGGTCGATTTGCCGCAGCCGGAGGGGCCGATCAGGGCGGTTACCTTGCCCTTGGGCACTTTGAGGGAAACATCGAACAGGGCCTGAGAAGCGCCGTACCAGAGGGAAAAATTGTTGATCGCCAAGACGATCTCGCTTTCCCGCTCAACTTCCGGATGCACCACCGCCGGAAACCATTCACCGGCGGCAATGGCCTGGAGACGGCCGTTGATGGCGCGCTCCTCAAAGAGCGGCGGCGGCTCTCCGGCCGCGTACTCCCGGCCGTTGGCCTGGCCGTTGATTTGGGTTGATTCGGTCATGCAAACTCTCCTTATTGCTTTGCCTTACAGGGCACTGACGATGAATTTACGTTTCAACCGGGTACGCAACCGGATGGCCCCGATGTTGAGCAAAAAGATGAGCAGAATCAGGAGCAGGGTGGTGGTAAAGACCATCGGCACCGCGGCCTCGCTGTTCTGGCTCTGGAAGCCGAGATCGTAGATGTGAAAGCCCAGGTGCATGAAGCTCCGTTCGAGATGGACAAAGGGGGTAAAGCCGTCCACCGGCAGTTCCGGGGCCAGTTTCACCGCCCCCACCAGCATCAGTGGCGCGACCTCGCCCGCTCCCCGAGCCATGGCCAGGATGGTGCCGGTCATGATCCCCGGCATCGCCCGGGGGAGCACAATCCGACGGATGGTCTGCCATTTGCTCGCCCCGCAGGCGTAAGAACCTTCCCGCATCGAACCGGGCACCGCCGCCAGGGCCTCCTCGGTGGCCACGATCACCACCGGCAGGGTGAGCAGAGCCAGGGTCAGGCTGGCCCAGAGGATGCCGCCGGTGCCGAAGGTAGGGCTGGGCAGCTTGGCGCTGTAGAAAAGCTGATCAATGGCGCCACCCATCAGGTAGCAGAAGAAGCCCAAGCCAAAAACGCCGTAGACGATGCTCGGCACCCCGGCCAAGTTGTTGATCGCGATCCGGATGGTGCTGACCAAGGGGCCGGCCTTGGCGTATTCCCGCAGATAGAGGGCGGAAAGCACCCCAAAGGGAACCACGCAGACGCACATGATCAGGGTCATCACCACGGTCCCGAACATGGCCGGGAAGACCCCGCCCTCGCTGTTGGCCTCGCGAGGATCGTCAAGGAGGAACTCCAACCAGCGGCTGCTGTAAACCATGATCCGGTCCACCAGCCCCAACTGATTGGCGGGATAGGCGCGGACGATTTCCGCCAATTCCAGCGTCTTTTCCCGGCCGTCGGAGGTT
>DIKC01000026.1 GCA_002421565.1 Desulfobulbaceae bacterium UBA5628
ACAAATTCTGCGGACGAGTCGTATTTATTTATTACGATCAATTTGACTCAGATGACTGGGATCTTGTGAAGTTTAAATCAAGAGTAAAATTTAATTTTGGCTTTTCAATCAGGGGGCCTCAAGGTGTTAATGCTCTGTTAATAGGTTGAGAATTTACATTTGGTCGTCTCAGAGTTATGATGGCCAGGTGGCGGAGCGGGTGACGGTTCCGTTGCTTTCGATCAGCAGGGCGGCCTGGCCCGGTGTTTGCTCGATCAGGGCGAGACCGGCGGTGGGCGGCAGGACGAAGAGGCTGGTGGAGAGGGCGTCCGCTGCCAGCACCGAGGCGGCCTTGGCCGTGACGCTGCTGAAGCGGTGGGGGGAGTGGCCGGTGCGGCTGTCCACGATGTGGTGGAAGAGTTTTTCCTGGTCGTAGAAAATTTCGTAGTTGCCGGAAGTAGCGACGGCGCCGTCGGTCATCCGGAGTACCGCCGGATACTCTTTGCCCTTGGCCGGATCCTGGATCGCCACCGTCCAGGCCTTGCCGCCTGCCGCGCTGCCGCTGGTGCGGATGTCGCCCCCGGCATTGATCAGGTGGTTGGCGATTCCCTGGCGGCGGAGCAACTCCGAGGCCCGATCCACGATATAGCCCTTGGCGATGCCGTCCAGGGTGATCCCCATTTGTTCCCGGCCAAACGAAATCAGGCTGCCGGAGAGGTGGATTTGTTCACTGCCGATCCGGGGCAACAGGGCGTTGATTGCCGCCTCCGAGGGGGTTTTCCCGGCCTTGAAACTTGCCTGATACAGATCAATCAAAGGCTTGACCGTAATCTCAAAGGCGCCGTTGCTCTGGCGATGATAAGCGAGCGCCTTCCCCACCACCTCGACCATTTCGGGCGGCGCCTGGGCCAGGCGGCCTTCGGCGTTGAGCAGGCTGACCGGCGAGGCCGGATCGTGGCGGCTGAGCAGCCCTCTCAGGCGGTCGATCTCGGCAAAGGCCAGGCCGATGGCCTCTTCCGCCTCGTCCCTTGAGGGATGAATGGCGGTCATGGTCACCAGGGTACCCATGGCCAGCCGGCTGTTGCTGACTTTATATTGTCGGCGGCCGAAAAGCACCGCCTCGGCCTGAGCCGCCGGCAATACGGTCGCCGCTGCCGCTCCCAGGCCGAGGAGCCCGGAAAGTTTTAAAAACGAACGACGCCGCTGGTTGCAAAGGTTGGTAGTCATGTTGGTTCCTCTCAAGTTGGCATTCCGGCCAGATGGGTCTCGGCCAGATGGGTCTCGGCCGCCGGCTGGCGGACAATGACCTGGCGGCCGTCGTAGCGCCGCATGATCTGGCGGGGGCATTTTTCCGCGCACACCTCATGGCATTCCGGGCCGTAGGCAATACATTTTGGGTGATCGATTTTGATCAGGCCGCCGCTGTAGGTGATCGCCTCGGCCGGGCATTTCTTGACGCACATCTGGCAGGAGATGCAGCCCACCTGGCAGACCTGGCGCACGTTTTTGCCGAGATCCTTGGTACTGCACGGCACATGCACCCTGGCCTTCAAGGTCATCAATTCGATGATCTGCTTGGGGCAGGTGCGGACGCAGGTGCCGCAGGCCACGCATTTGTTGGCGTCCACCCGGGGGAAATTTTCCTCCATGGTGATCGCGCCGAAGGGGCAGGCGGCGGCGCATTCGCCCAGGCCGATGCAGGCGAAACGGCAGGCCGAGGGGCCGCCGAAACCGAGATTGGCGGCGGTGCAGGAGGCAAAACCGATGTATTCGTGCTTGTGGCTGACCCGTCCTTCCACCCGCGAACAACGGATGGTGGCGATCATGTCCTCCACTTCCGCCATCTTCTTGCCGGTGAGTTGGGCCACCTTTTCCGCCACCGCTTCCTTGCCGGGATAGCAAAGGTTGGGCGGCACCTCCGGATCGGTGACCACCGCGATCGCATAGCCCTCGCAGCCAGGATAGCCGCAGCCGCCGCACTGAGCCCCGGCCAGGACTTCCAGCACCTCCTCAATCAGAGGATTGGCCTCCACCGCGAATTTGTGGGCCGCCAGCGCCAGACCGATCCCGAAAAAGAGGCCGATGCAGACCAGCAATGCCAGGCCGCCCAGGGCGATTTTGATTAAAACAGGATCCATTTACACACCTAAAACAGGTTCAGCCCGGAAAATCCGAGAAAGGCCAAGGCAAATTGCCCGGCCACGATAAAGGCGATGGGAATGCCCTTGAAGGCGGGCGGGATATTGGCCAGTTCCATCCGCTCCCGCACCGAACTCATCAGATAAAGGGCCAGCAAAAAACCGCCGCCCGCCCCCAGGGAAAGCATGAAGGTCTCGAAAAAGTTGTATTCGTTGTCGGCCAGGATCAACGGCACCGCGATGATGATGCAGTTGGCGATCACCAGCACCAGATAAACCCCGAAGGCCCGGAAGAGGGCCGGGTTGACCTTGCGGAGCACGGTGTCCACCGCCTGGACGGTAAGCGACACCAGGCCGATGAAGATCACGATCTGGAGAAAGTTGAGGTGAAAGGGCTTGAGGATGAACTGGTAGAAAAACCAGCTCATGATGGCGCTGACGACAATTACGAGGGTGAAGGTGAAGCCCATTCCCTTGGCGGTGTCCTTGCGCTTGGATGTGCCGAAAAAGACGCACAGCCCCAGGTACTTGGTAAAGACGAAGTTGTTGATCAAAAGGGCGCTGATCAGAATCGAGAGCAGGTAGCCGAGATAGGGCTTGCTCACCCGGAAGGTTTCGACCTCGGCCCCGGCCGGGGTCAGGGCGGGCAGGGCCACCACATGGGGCTGGAGGGTGTTGAGCGGCGCCGCAAAGGTAAGTACCGCCGAACGCTGATCGGCGGCCAAGGCGACCTCGCTTACCGCCAGCCGGATATCCGGATCGGCCTCTTCATAGACCACGTAGCTGGCCGGGTTGCCCGCCACTTCCGGGGCCAGGGGTTGGCTGAAGCTAAGGCTGATTTCCCGTTCGCCGCTGAAGCCGGTCTGGCTGATCATCCCCTCGGCCCGGGCAAAACCCGGCAGCAGGGCGAGGCAAAAAAGCGCCAGAACAAAAATGGGGACGGATTTATTTTTTGCTGGCGCTATTGTTGCCGAACAGCGGACCGGCTGGCCAAAAAATAAATCTGTCCCCATTTTTATTTTCATGGCGTTACACCCGTTGCTTGGCGCGTTTGTACACGCTTTCCAGATAATTGAAAAAGGCCATCATCAAGCCGACGCAGAAGAAACCGGCAAAGGGGAGGACAAAGAAGAGCAGCGGCTTGAAACCCAGCACGTCGTAGCCGAGAATGGTGCCAAGCCCCAACAGTTCGCGGACAAAACCCAGGGCCATCATCCCGAACATGAAGCCCAGCCCCATCCCGATCCCGTCCCAGAAGGAGGCGGTGACGCTCTCCTTGCTGGCGAACATCTCAAGCCGCATGGTGATGATCGCAAAGGCCACGATCAATTTAACGAAAATCCCCATCTTGGCGTAGGCCTCCGGCAGGTAGGCGGCCAGCACCAGATCGATCACCGTCACCCAGGTGGCGATGGTCAGGGTATAGGTGGGAATCCGAATCCGGGGATGAATCTTGTTTTGGAACAGGGCAATGGTGCAACTGGAAAAGACCTGGACAAAGAGGACCGCGATCCCCAGCATGAAGCCGTTCATCACCGTGGTGCTGATTCCCACCGCCGGGCACATGGAAAGCACCAGCCGGAAGATGGGATTTTCATTCAAAATCCCGTTGACCACCAGTTGGAAATTGCTTTTATCGGTTGCCACGTTCCTTGCTCCCTTGTCCGTCCGTTAGAAAGGCGCCGCGATTTGCTCTTCGGCCAGCACCCGGTCGAGAATCGCCAGCCGGTAAGTGAACTTGCCGACCATTGCCTTGACCCCGTTGGTCACCGCCCGGCTGGAAATGGTGGCCCCGGTAAGGGCGTAAATGTCATGATCGCGGTATTGATCCATGATCGCGGCCGCCGCAGCCGGATCCAAGCCGCCCCGTTTTTCCGCCTCCAGGGCCTGCTGATATTCGGCCGGCAGGGGCGTTTTCACCACCGCCAACTCTTTAAGCCGGGCAAAGGGCTTGCCGCTGAACTGCTTCTTGAAATAATCCTGGGTGATTTCAGCCCCCAGGCCGGGGTCTTCCTCATGCTCCATGACCTCCAGGCCGCGGATGGTGAAATCCGGTTCCAGGGCGATCAGCATTGAGATAAAGGTCTTGAACCCGGGGAAACGGCCGGACAGCAGATAGGCCCGCCGGACGCCATCCTCGGTAACCACCAGGGTCTGTTCGGCATAGCGCAACTCCTTGCCCGGCCCGAGGGCGGCGGCCAGGGCCTTTTCCCGTTCCCCTTCCTCGCCGGCCTTGGCCGGGTCCAAGGCTACCGGGGTGGCGTTGCGGAATGTGCCGTCCAGAGCAATGGCTACAAAGACAAAGGCGCGGTCTTTGGTCGGCAGCAGGTAGCCCATGCTCACCTCCCGCCCTTCGCTTACGATATAACGATACAGGGCGTGCATGGTCAGGCCGGCCGGCGGCGGCTTGTTCGCGGAATAGCCGAGCAGGCCGAGCATCGCTTTCTGCTCGCGGGCGTGTTCGTTGTGCTTCTTGGCCTGGTCGGTGAAGATGAAGGTGGCGCCCATCACCAGGCCGGCCAGCAGGCAGGCCACGGTCAAGCGGAAGACGATGGTGAAAATATCCTTCATTTCGCACCTCCCAAAGGCGGCGCGAAGCGTTTGGGCTTAAACCAGTTGTCCAGCACCGTACTCAGCGGATTCATCAGCAGGATGGCGTAGCAGATGCCCTCGGGGTAGCCGCCCTTCAAACGAATCAGGACGGTCAAGGCCCCGATCCCGGCCCCGAAAATCAACTGGGCGGTGCGGCCGGTGGGGCTGGTCACGTAATCGGTGGCCATGAAAAAGGCCCCCAGGAGCGCCCCGCCGGAAAGGATCGCCAGCAGGGGATCGCCGCTCATCAGGGTCTCACCGCCGAAAATCCAGGTCAGGAGCGCGATGGTTCCCAGCAGCGAAACCGGAATATGCCAACTGATGTAGCCGCGATAGATCAGGAAAAGGCCGCCCAGAATAATGAGCAGGCCGGAGGTTTCCCCGATCGAACCGGGCCGGAAACCGAGGAGGAAATTGGTGTAAAGATTGGGCAGCGGCCCGAACTGCTCGACCATCGCCGCCATCCCCTGCTCTTTCAGCACCGCCAGGGGGGTGGCGGTGGAAACCGCGTCCGCCGCGCTGCCCAGGTAGGCGAAGATCGCCGTATCCGCAAGGGGCGGCAGCCAGGCCGAGGTCATCGCCACCGGGAAGGTGGCGACCAGAAAGGCGCGAGCCAGCAAGGCCGGGTTGAAGATGTTGAAGCCGATCCCGCCCAGGAGATGCTTGCCGATATAAATCGCCATCACCGCCCCCAGCGCCGGCAGCAGCCACGGCACCCCCGGCGGAATGACAAAGGCCAGCAGCAGGCCGGTGATCACCGCGCTGCCGTCCTTGATCGTCACCGGCCGGCCGAGGCTCTTCTGGCTGATCGCCTCCATGAGCACGCAACTGGCGACGCTGACCGCGGCAATAATCAGGGTCTGAATCCCGAAGATAAAAACCGACATCACCAGGGGCGGCAGCAGGCAGGCCACCACCGTCCACATGATTTTGGCCACCGATTCCGGGCTCCGCACATGGGGGGAAACCGAGACCTGCCACAATTTCAAGGGCGCCTGTTCGATGACCGTTCTCCTTACCGTTTAGCCTTCATCTTGCCCAGCCGGATAAACTGGACCAGGGGCCGCTTGGCCGGGCAGACATAGGCGCAGCAGCCGCACTCGAAACATTCAAAAACCCCGAACGGGCCGGTATCCTGGGGTCGCCCGGCCTCGACGTAAATCCCCACCTCCTTGGGCTCCAGCCCCAGGGGGCAGGCCTCCAGGCACCAGCCGCAGCGGATGCAGGGGGAATGGGGGGTACTGTCGATCTCGCCCTCGGCCAGAAAAAGCACCGAAGAGGTAGTCTTGGTGATCGGAATATCGAGGGTGGAAACGGCAAAGCCCATCATCGGGCCGCCCATCACGATTTTGGCCAGTTGCGGGGTGGTCCCGCCCAGGTAAGCGACAATATCGCTGACCCGGGTGCCGACCTTGACCAGCAGGTTGGCGGGCCGCTTGATTCCCTGGCCGGAGATGGTGACAATCTTTTCAGTCAGGGGCTTGCCCAGCGCCACTGCGTCGTAAATCGCCTTGGTAGTGCTGACGTTGTGGACCACCGCCCCCACCGCGCTGGGCAGGGCAAAGGCCGGCACCTTGCGGCCGGTAATCGCCTGGATCAACTGCTTTTCCGACCCCTGGGGATATTTCACCTTGAGGGGGCGAACCGCAATATTTTCCCCCGGCTTGGCCCCGGCTACCACCGCCGCACTCATGGCGGCAATGGCGTCCGGCTTGTTGGCCTCGATCCCGATGTGACAGGTATTGATCCCGAGAATTTTGAGCAGAATCCGCGCCCCTTCCACGATCTCCCGGCTGTGTTCCAGCATCTGGCGGTGGTCGGCGGTGAGATAGGGCTCGCACTCGGCCCCGTTTAAAATCAGGGTATCGACCGGGTTGTCCGGCGGCGGGTTGAGCTTGACATGGGCCGGGAAACCGGCCCCGCCGATGCCGATGATTCCGGCGTCATGTACCTTTTGCCGCAACTGGTCGCGGTCGAGGTCTTCCCAGGCCAGCGCTTGATATTGAGGGGTGGGAGCGGCATGATCGGTCTTGATGGTAAGGGAGGGAACGCTGACCCGCATGGGATGGGCGGATTGACCCAGGGCGGTGACGGCGCCGCTCACCGGAGCGTGGAGAGGAACACCCAGCCCCTTGGCGACCTCGCCGATCACCATCCCTTCCCGCACCTCGTCTTTCACGGCCACGGTGGGGGCGCAGGGGGCGCCGATATGCTGGCCCAGGATCAGTTCCAGTTCGTCCGGCACCGGCATCGTTTCCACCGCCAAACCGGCGGTGGCCGTTTTGCGTTCGGACGGATGCACCCCGCCTTTGGGAAAAGTCAGCAGAGAAGTCATGTCACCTTCGTGGTAGTAAGGGATCGTGGAAACCACGTCCAAAGGGCGGAAGGGTTTTCCTTTATTCAGAACGAGTTGGTTTGTCAAGATAAAATCTGACAGGTCATCCGGGATTATTCTTCTGACTTGGGGCCTGGATGGTTGATGGGTAGTTCAGGGGGTTGGAGTTGTTGCATGGCTGATTTTTTTTGCTGTCCCAGAGCAATTTAAGGAGACAATCAAGGGTTGCTCCCCCTTTTACGGGATATTATCAAACTCCCGGCCACCCTCAGGCTGGGTACGGAATAGACGGTAGTGCTGGTTAACGATATCGGCGGAAAGCACCAGTTCCTTGGCCTTGAAGTCAGCCACCGTGATCACCTTTTCCAGCTTGCGGTACTCCAACTCCGGCACCAGTTCGCAGAAAATATTGCGGAAGGAATCGAGAACATCCCGGTTCAGCAAGGAACCTTCCTTGTAGGGGTAAAAGGCCAGGTAGAGAATATCAAACTCCACCAGATCGTTGAAGAAATGAGTGCCCAGAGAGACATCGGGAATCAACCCCTCGTGCATCTCCACCACCTCGCAAACACAGGCGGCCTCGCAGATCTCCGAAAAGGTCACCGGAATCCCCAGGGAAACGGTAGTGGTACCCCAGCGCCCCGGCCCGATTAAAACCGTTGGAATCTCCTTGGGGATGACCCGCATGATCTTGCCGATCGCCCTGGCCACCAGATGCTTATCGGCCACCCCCAAGGCGGCATAGGCGGCGGGAGAAACCAGCACCACCCGCCTGGGGTTGATGGTCCGACTGCGGCCGATCACCGTGCCGCTGCGGGATGCGAGAATAACCTGCCGCTCTTCTTCGGCCCCGAAATACAGATCCACCGCCTCGCTTTTACGTACCTCAAAAGGCCGGCACTGGACCAGATTGATCCGGTAGTTGGCCAGATCGCAGGGAGGAACCTCCTCTCCCCGGGCCTCCTTGACCGCAGCCATGGTCCGGCAACCCTCTTCGCCGGTGAAATTCAAGGTGAATTCGATATCCACCGGGTACTGATAGGAGTCGGCCAGGCAGCGAAGAATCCGGCGCATATGTTCGATAAACGGGGTGTCCCGGAAGAGTCCGTCGAAGCTGATATAGTGGGAATTGTTCTCGCTGTCCAAGGAGGCGGCCATCTGCAACTCCAGCTTGGGGCTGAGGCGGGAGATTTCGCTGAACTCCACCGGCAGCAGGCGGTTGGCGGCCAGATCAATGGCATCAACCCGTTTCTGGGAGAATTTGCGCAGCTCGTCGATTCCCGTTTCGGGCCGCTTGTCCGGGGCGTTCAAGGCGGCGATCCGAGTGTAGTCGTCGTCGGAGCGGTCCACCGCCCGGGTGCCCATCCCGTAAACAATCCGGATCACCCCTGATTCCGGGTCGATCGCCTCGTTCCAGACATAGGGGTTGTAGGAGTACCCTACCCCGCCCACCGCCGGGAAGAAGTGGTTGCCGTGGAGATCACCGGAAACCCGCTGGATCAACAGCGACATCTGCTCATCCTTGTCGAGAATCCCCATCTGCTCCCGGTAATGGAGGGCCTTTTCGCTCAGGGTGGAGGCATAGACCAGCTTGATAGCGGTGAGCAGGTTGGCCAGCCGTCGCTCGCGGGAACCCTGGTTGGGGCAGAAGACCGATTCATATTTGCCGGAAAAGGCGTTGCCGTAGTCATCCTCCAAGAGACTGCTGGAGCGAACGATGATCGGCGACTGGCCGAAGTAGTCCAGCATGTCCGAGAGCTTTTTGACGATATCGTCGGGGAACTTGCCGGTTAAAATCACCCGGCGGGCGTATTCGGCCACCCCCAGCAGGGTCTCAGTGTCCTTTTGCTGGCGGCGAATCCACCAGCAGCCGTTGATCACCATATAGGTGTAAAAGACATCGGAGCCGACGTAGAAGGAATCGTGGACTTCGATCACGTCCCGCAGTTCCTCGGCATCCTCGCGAAGAATGGCCCGGGATAGCAGCATCCCGGTGGATTTGCCGCCAATCAAGCCGGTGCCGATCATCCGTTTGCCGATATCCAGCAGGTCGTCGATGGTCAGGTAGTTGGCGGCCAGATCGAGAATCCGCTCGTTGCGGGTAACCACCATTGCCAGCAGGCGCCGGAGATGTTTTTCCGCTTCCGGCCCCTTGACCACTCCCGACCCTGCGCCCCCATTCCGGCGGACGATCTGGGCCGCCTCCTGAAAATAGCGGTTCCAGCGATCCCGTTCCTCGAAGGCATGGTCGGTACTCTTAAAGGGAGTAAAGGAGAGGATTTCCGAATTGAGGGCGCTGTTGGTCACCGGCTTGAAATCGCCGTCCCGGTGGGAGTGAAGCATGAACATGGTGGCCGAATAGCGCTGCTGGGCCTTGAGAGGATGAATATAAAGGCTGTCGCGGTTTTTATAGACGTCGAAGATCACCTGGGCGGTGTTGTGGACCGGGGTGAGCGCGTTGTAGGAGTGGTGATCGCGAATCAGGGCGAAGTAGGCCAGGGCCTCCATGTCCAGGAGATAGGGGCAGGTGAGCATGAAAAAGTTGCCCAGCATCCGGTCGCTGTACCAGGAGTTGGCCAGGTCGCTGAGGGAGTCGAAAATGTAGTACCCCCCCCGGCCGTTGCGCTTGATGGTTTCATGGATCTGATTGATGAAGGGCTCGAAGCCCTCATCGGGATTGGGGGTATGGATTTCGGCGTGGGGAAAGTCGGCGGGATCGAGCAGCGGCGGGTGGGAGGCAAAACGAAAATAGACCAGGCGCTGATTCTTCAGTTCGGCGAACCGGGCGTAGTAATCGACAAAATAGCGATAGTCGTCGATCCCCCGCACCTGCCAGACAATGTTATCGCCGGGCATCAGCCCTTTAATCACCAGGTCCAGCCCCTTAAGGCCGGTGGAGAGATGACTGTAATTATATGACATGGTCAATCATCCCCGCGCTAAGCCGGTAGCTGCCCCGTCTTGAGATTAAAGCTTGCACGGCCTGTAAACGAGCAGCCCCGGCGATATAGCGTTCTATAATCGCCGGGGCTGCTTACGTCAAGATGCGGTGTTGCGGTTCGTTTGCTAGATTACACCCTGTTCGATCATGGCATCGGCCACCTTGACGAAGCCGGCGATATTGGCGCCCTTGACGTAATTGATAAAGTCGCCCTCCTTGCCGTACTTGTGGCAGGCTTCGTGAATTCCTTGCATGATCTGCTTGAGACGGCCTTCCACCTCCTCCCGGGGCCAGGAGAGCTTTAGGCTGTTCTGGCTCATCTCCAAGCCGCTGGTGGCCACCCCGCCGGCGTTGGCCGCCTTGCCGGGGCCGTACATGATCTTGGCTTTCAAAAAGACCCGTACCGCCTCACTGGTGGAGGGCATGTTGGCGCCCTCGGAAACACAGATGCAGCCGTTCTTGACCAGGGTTTCAGCCGCAGCGGCGTCCAATTCGTTCTGGGTAGCGCTGGGGAAGGCGATATCGCACTTGATCCCCCAGGGCCGCTCGTTGGGGTAGTATTTGCAGTCGTGTTTATCGGCGTACTCGGAGATCCGGCACCGTTGCACGTTTTTCATATCGCAGACATAGGCCAGCTTGTCGGGGTCGATGCCGGCCGGATCATAAATAAAGCCGCCGGAGTCGGACATGGTCACGCACTTGCCGCCCAACTCGTTGACCTTCTCCACCGTGTACTGGGCCACGTTGCCGGAGCCGGAAACGGTGCAGATCTTGCCGGCCAGCGAATCACCCCGCACCTTGAGCATCTCCTCGGCGAAAAAGACCGCCCCGTAGCCGGTGGCCTCGGGACGGATCAGGCTGCCGCCCCAGTTGCGGCTCTTGCCGGTAAGCACACCGGTAAACTCGTTGCGCATCCGCCGGTACTGGCCGAACAGAAAGCCGATTTCGCGGGCTCCGACCCCGATATCGCCGGCCGGTACGTCGGTTTCGGCCCCAATATGCTTGCTCAGCTCGGTCATGAAGCTCTGACAGAAACGCATTACCTCGTTGTCGCTCTTGCCCTTGGGGTCGAAGTCGGAGCCGCCCTTGCCGCCGCCCATGGGCAGGGTAGTGAGGCTGTTCTTGAAGACCTGCTCGAAGGCCAGAAATTTGAGGATGCTGAGGTTGACGCTGGGGTGGAAGCGCAGGCCGCCCTTGTAGGGGCCGATGGCGCTGTTCATCTGGATTCGGAAGCCGCGATTAATCTGGATCTCGCCCTTGTCATCGACCCAGGGCACCCGAAAGATGATGACCCGTTCCGGCTCCACCAACCGCTCCAAAATTTTAGCCTGCTTGTATTTGGGGTTCTGCTCGATAAAGGGCATCAGGGTTTCAACCACTTCCAATACCGCCTGATGAAATTCGCTTTCACCTGGGTTTTTATCGATAACTTTTCTCATGAATTCCGTTACTTGTTCCATGTTTGCCCCCACTCCTCGCTAATAGTTGAAGTTGCCAATCGGCTGCGGCCACAACACCTATGCTCATGTGGCAACAGGTTGCCGATCGTAACACGGAAAAATCTTTTTTCAATAGCAATTATACCCGCTAATTTGTGAAAATTATGGCAGCAAGTTGTCGCGCCCTTTCCCGCTGTTTCGTCAGCGATTAGGCAATTTTGCCAAAAATTTTTATTAGTAACGATTTGCCCTAATACCAACCAATATCCTTTATCTTGTATTATCTAGCCAGCCCGGTAGTTTTTTAAGTTGAGGATTCTTTTGGATAGATAGCTATTCCGGCAAAATTGCCGTTTTCCGTTTGAAAAGTAGCGCCAAAAGAGTTAACGTTACCGCGTGGCTGAAAAAACGGAAAAAAAAGAACTGGCCATTCTGCGCCTGTTGCAGAAGGCAAATGGTCCTGTCGCCAGCATGCGGCTGACGGAAAACCTCCAGGCGATGGGGTACGAGGTCAGTGAACGGACCGTGCGCCACTATCTTCTGGAACTGGACCGACGGGGATTGACCACCAATCTGGGCAAAAAAGGGCGGATCATCACCACTGCCGGCCAGCTGGAACTGGACAGCGCCAGAGTTTTTGACAAGGTCGGCTTTCTTACCGCCAAAATAGATCAGTTGACCTATCGGATGAGCTTTGACCTGCAACGCTTAAGCGGCACGGTTATCAGCAATATCAGCCTCATCCCGTTGACCTTGCTGACTCGGGCGGTGCCGCTGATATGCAAGGTTTACGCCGCCGGCTATTCCATGGGCCGCATGATGGCCTTGTTCGCGCCCGGTGAACAGGCGGGCGACATGGTGATTCCGGACAACATGGCAGGACTGGGAACGGTTTGTTCAATTACCCTGAACGGGGTACTCTTGGCTAACAGCATCCCCACCCATGCCAGTTTTGGTGGTCTTCTGGAGCTCCGGAATCGCAAGCCGGCCCGTTTTGTCGAGATCATAAAATATGACGGCAGCAGCCTCGTCCCCCTGGAGGTCTTCATCCGCAGCGGGATGACCGACTATCTGGGGGCCATTGAAACCGGCGACGGCCGCATCGGGGTGGGATTCCGGGAAATGCCGGCCGACAGCCGCGACCGGGTGCTTGCCCTGATTAAGGAACTGGAACAGGCCGGGCTCGGGGCCTTTTTAATGGTTGGCTGGCCCGGCCAGCCGTTGCTGGAAATTCCGGTGATGGAGGGCCAGATCGGGGCAGTGGTCATCGGCGGCCTCAATCCGGTCGCGGTGCTTGAGGAGACCGGGATCAGGGTCCAGTCCCAAGCCATGTCCGGCCTGGTGGAATATGAACACTTGTTCCATTACCGGGAAATGGGGGAGCGGGCCAGGGCCTTAATGAGTTGAACGGCAAGCCCCAATTCCTTGTTGTATGGTTAAAATTTTCTGGTAAAACAGCGGGCTTTTAACCGGCGGCTCATCTTGACAAAGATGCGCTAAGTTAAATAGATAAGCGAAAATTGACCCGCCGGGTCGGCCCCGAGATCAACTATCATTCAGGAAAAAGGACAACAAATGTGCCGGTTAGCTTTAAAAACCGCGAGCAAGCCCTTTTCGCCCTTCACGGTGCTGCAGGCCATGGAGGCGATGCAGGAAGGGTATGACGGCAGCGGTCTCGGCCTGCTCCTGCGGGGCCTTGCCTTCACCGATTACAAGTACCAGCCGGGCGACCCGATTCTCTCCGGGATCGCCCACTCCGAGGCAGCCCTGGCCCGGCTAAACGCGATCATGGACAGCCGCGGCTTCGAGCAGAAATATGACCATGAATTCGAATTGCGGCGGGAACTGATCGAGGCCAAGGATCGCCATAGGTACATCCTCCGGGTTTACAAGAAGCCGGCTGCCTGGGATCACCTTTCCCCGGAGCAAGCGGAAGATGAACTGATGCTGACCCGCCTGGCTCTCCGCCATGACGGCGAGGCCCACGGCGGCGATCTCACCGCCTTTTCCCTCTGGCCGGACGTGGCGATGATCAAGGAAGTGGGCTGGCCGCTGGGAGTGGGCGAGGCCTTCGGCCTGGACAGCGGCCGGATCAAAAGCCGGGTCTGCATGGCCCAGGGCCGCCAGAACACCAACTGGGGGATCAATCTTTACGCCTGCCACCCCTTCTTCATCCAAGGGGTCGCCACCATGACCAACGGCGAAAACACCGCCTTCATTCCGATCAAGGACTGGCTGACCGGCACCGGCTTCCCCGGCTATCTCGGCTACCAATCGGACAGCGAGGTCTTTGCCCACATTCTCCATTACGTGATCAAACAGCTCAAACTGCCGCTCGAAACCTACAAGCATGTCATCACCCCGCTCAAAAACGAAGAACTGGCCATTCATCCCCAGGGCGATTTTCTTCGCGGCCTGCGGGATGCCTGCCGCCGCCTGATCATCGACGGCCCCAACGCGGTGATCGGCACCCTGCCCGATGAAACCTGCCTGCTGGCCATGGACGCCAAGAAACTGCGGCCGGCCACGGTGGGCGGCAAGCCCGGCGAATGGGCGATCGCCTCGGAAATGTGCGGGGTGGACGCCATGATCCCGGATCGCGATCGCAGCCAGGATTTCCAGCCCATGCGGGAACATACCGTTATTATCCCTCCAGACCGACAGGAGCTCCAGATATGGTCTCAGTTCGAACAATTGCCGCTACCCCCGGCAGCCTGACCCCCAACGATCTGCCCTGGATCATCGAGCACCGGGAAGAGCGCTGCACTCTTTGCGGCCGCTGCGCCTCGGTTTGCCCGGTGGGCACCCTCAAGCTGGCCTACATGCGCAAGCGGATGCCCAAGCTGATCCTCACTTCCAGTGAACGAGGCAGCTCCTACAAGACCTTTGTCGGCATCCGCCAGAACACCGACCCGGGCAACCGCTGCATCGGTTGCGGCTCCTGCGCCATGGTCTGCCCAAACGAGGCGATCCATCCGGTTTTCAACGGCACCGACCGCTACCGTTTCCTCAACAACCAGCAGGGCGAACCGCCCAAGCGGGGCGGCCGTCGCAATGTGCCTGGCGACAACCTGCTGGACCAAATCATCTTCGACCGGATCTCGATGCTCACCGATCCGGCCCTGGATGCCGGCCGCCACGAATTTTACTGCAACACCCTCCTCGGCCGGGTGCTGCCGCCGGAGGAATATGTCCGCCGCAAGCTGGCCGGGGAGTGGATTCCGCCGGTGCGGGAAATTTTCCCCTTCATCATCGGCTCGATGTCCTTCGGGGCGCTCTCGCCCAATATGTGGCTGGGATTGCTGCAAGGGGTGGCCTACTGCAACGAGGTACTCGGGATTCCGGTGGTAATGGCCACCGGCGAAGGGGGCTGCCCCCCCTGGGTGCTGCGCAGCCCCTTCCTAAAATATATCATCCTCCAGATCGCTTCCGGCTACTTCGGCTGGGACGAGATCATCCGGGCGATTCCGGAAATGCAGTGCGATCCGGCCGCAATCGAGATCAAGTACGGCCAGGGGGCCAAGCCCGGCGACGGCGGTCTTTTGATGTGGTTCAAGGTCAGCAAGCTGATCGCCCGTCTGCGCGGGGTGCCGGAAGGGGTCGATCTCCCCTCGCCGCCGGTCCACCAAACCTTGTACTCCATCGAGGAATCGGTGATGAAGATGATCCAGACCANNCCTGGAACTTCCGGGTGCCGGTCTATCCCAAAATTTCCGGCTCCACCTCGGCCAAGTCGGTCTTGAACAATCTGGTTCGCAATCCCTACGCCTCGGCCCTGCTCATCGACGGGATCAACGGCGGCACCGGGGCGGCCTACAACATCAGCATGGATGCCACCGGCCATCCGGTTGCCTCCAATGTCCGCGAGTGCTATCTCGACCTCTGCGCCCAGGGCAAGCAAAACGAAATCCCGATTTTTGCCGCCGGCGGGGTGGGCAAGAACGGCAACGTCACCCAAAATGGCATGGCCCTGATCATGCTCGGGGCCAGCGGGGTGCACATGGGCAAATTCATGATGCAGACCGCGGCCGGTTGCCTGGGCAGCGAAAACAACCGCTGCAACGTCTGCAATCTCGGAATCTGCCCCAAGGGGATCACCAGCCAGAATCCCAAGCTTTATCGCCGGCTCGACCCGGATCAGGTGGCCCAGCGGGTGGTGGACGCCTTCATGTCCATCCGCACCGAGATGAAAAAAGTCATGGCGCCCCTGGGCCGCTCCCAGAGCCTGCCCATCGGAATGTCCGACGCCCTCGGTATTGCCGACAAGGACGTCGCCGAACGCCTGAACATCAGATACGTCTGTTAATAAGGAGCAAGATGTGAGCAAAGCAATCGTGGTCAAAGGGCTTGACGAACAGGGCCAGCGGATCAGCTCCAAAAATTTTGAAGAGTTGGTTCAACAGGCCTTCAAGGCCGGCAAAACCCGCCTGAAACTGGAAACCTACGGCCAGCACAACGTGGGCGGACGCCTGCCCAGCAACGGCCGCAAGGTGGAAATCGAGGTCAACGGCCCCTGCGGCCAGCGTCTCGGTTGCATGGGGATGCCCGGCACCACCATCACCTGCCACGGCCCCGCCTCCGACGACGTCGGTTATCTCAACATCGGGGCCGAGATCA
>DIKC01000041.1 GCA_002421565.1 Desulfobulbaceae bacterium UBA5628
CCCACAGATTTTGCTGAGGAACCGCTTTTTCCAGCAAACTGATACCGAACTCGGCCTTACCCCGGCCGCGTTCACTACGTAGCAGGAAACGAGTTTCAGCGTCGAATTCCGCCAACATGATCGTGGTCATTTCGTCGATCAGACGATTGACGCTGGTGTGACGACGCATGGAAAGCTCCTTAAGGCGACGATACTTGTCATCGGGTAAGCGAATGGTCAAGGCGCTCATGTTTTAAAAACCTCCCTCAGGAATTGGGCCGGGGTAACGGCCGCAAGCTCCGGAAATTTCAACTCCATGTTTCGCAAATCACGCAGGTTATAGGTCACGATACGCTCCGCGCCACCGGCAACGGCAAGTTCCACCAGATGGTTATCGCCCTCATCCGGCAGATTCGGACGCCAGCCGAAATAAATACGCGTCCAGCGGCACGTGGCCAGAAAAATATCGAGCAATTCATCCCGCTCAATCACGGACAATCGGCATTTCCGGAACAGCGCCACCCGGCCCATAACATCCTCGTATTCGGCAAACAGCGCATTGCCCATCAAAGGAATATGCTCACCCAGCAAGCATGCCTTGATAACGGCGCCGGAAGCGCCGGTACCCATACAGGCACCTACGAAGACATTGGTATCGACAACAATCAACATAATTAAATGGTATCATTTATGACACCATCCGGCAACAGTAAAATAACAGTCCGGCGCCCGATCATTGACCATGATTCCCTTTCCGGATATACTAAAAAACAGGGAATCATCGCCTGCCAACAACAATGCCGGAAACCATGCCGATCTTCGTCAGTATCGCCTCCTTCTGCGACCCCTGGTTGCGCTTCACCCTCGACGGCCTCTTTGGCCAGGCGAAAGATCCGCAACAAATCCAGGTCGCGGTGGTTGATCAGTCGCTCGACGATAACCGCGCCTGGCTGCGCCGGACCGATTACTGGCCCAGAATCAGATATGTCAACCTCCATCCGGCGGAGACCAGAGGGGTATCCTGGGCCCGCAACATCGCCTTTTCGCTTTACGGAGGCGAGGACTACCTGCTGCAGATCGATTCCCACACCTATTTCGACCAGGGCTGGGACCGCCGGCTGGTCCAACTGCTCGAAGCCTGCCGGGCCAGGGCGGCCAAACCGATCATCTCCACCTACCCGCCCCCCCTTGAATTCGACCAGGAAGACCGGCCCCGCAAAAACAGCTCGGACAGCAACTACGCCATGGTCTTGCGCCCCCACCCCGACACCCGTCTCAGCGCCGACAACGCCACCCTCCGCTTCCGGGCCGAATATGTCCTGGGGGGCGATTTTGTGCCGGGCCACCATCTGGCCGCCGGTTTCATTTTCACCCTCGGCGGTTTTGTCGAAGAAATCCCCTACGATCCCTTCATGTATTTCCACGGCGAGGAGCAGAACCTGGCCGCCCGGGCCTACACCCACGGCTGGCAAATCTTTCACCCCCGGCAACGCGATATCCCCCTGGCCCATCTTTATAAACAGTCCGGGGTGGAACATCGGACCCACCACTGGCACCAGGAATATGAGGAACAACGGGTGATCAAATGGATGGAACTGAAAAAAAGGTCAGACCGGCGTTTGCGGGAACTGCTCTTTGAACAGCGGCTGACCGGCGCTTACGGACTGGGCCTGGTCAGGACCCTGGAGCAGTTTGCCGGGGAAAGCGGGATTGATTACCCAAACCGCAAACTGTCCGACACCCCAATCAAACATTAGATTTTTAATTCCTTGGCCAGACAGCGGATTACCGCCTGGATGCGCTTATCCCGTATTGCTTCGAGGATGTCCGGGGGAATGACCGGCGCTTCCCGCCGCCCCTCCTCCCCGCCTCCGACCAGCCGAACCCCCTTCGCCAATATCTCCTCATAGCTCAATCCCAGATAAGCGGCGCACCTCTCCCGGAGATCCTCGGGACAATTGATTCTGTTTTTCAAGTAATCATTGAAACGGGTTCTGGGTATGTTGAGATCGTCGGCCATCCTGGCCTGGAAGCCACGCCCCCGCCTATCGACCTCGTATTTCAGAGCAATTGCGAATTTTTCCCTCAAGGTAAGCATGAGCCATTCTCGCCGGTTAAGCGAAAACCGGCAATTCCAACTTTGTAGTATTTTTTTCTTGCTTATTCCCTTTTTGTTGGTATAGAAAGAAAGTTCTTATGGTTAGAAAGATCGTCTCGATTATGGCGTTCACACGCCCAGAATACCAATTCTCAAACAGGAGGAAGGAAGATGACAAAGGAAGAGATTTTCGCCAACGCCAAGCAGCAGATCGTCGAATGGGCGCGCAAACAGCAGTTGATCGCCAAGACCGCGGCCGCCAAGGGGGTCCCTGTTTCGCAGGTCGTCATCCTCTCCCCCGACAATCCTCCTCCGCTTGCCACCCTTTCCGAGGAAGAACTGCTCAACCTGGTAAAAGAAGGGGTTATCGAGGAAAGCGTGGCCGACCAGATCATCCTGGCCCAGGCGGAAAGCGCGGTGATGACCGACGCCCCCATGCAACTGGCTGCCGCTGAGAGCGGGGCCGGAGCCGGATCACCGGCGGGCGCGGGCGCGGCC
>DIKC01000053.1:0-4356 GCA_002421565.1 Desulfobulbaceae bacterium UBA5628
GGGCGATGATCTCGTTGATCACCCCTTCGCTCATCGCGTGCAGGCCGGCGATCTGGCGGCCGGAGCCGGTCACCCCCAGCCCCTCGATTACCACCGGCTGCTCAAGCTGGGCGGCCAGGCTTTGGTAAATGCNNTGCGCAGGTAGTCGGCGGCCAGGATCGCCTTGTCGGCCCGCCGCATGATCACCCCTTTGGTGGTGGTGGAGCCGACATCGAGGCCGAGGATGGTGCGGTCGCCGGCCGCGGCCCGGCCCCGGGGATGCGCCTTGAATTCCACCTGGTCGCTGAATTCGGCCAAGGGGCGGAGATAGGAAAGATTGAGGATGGGGCCGCCGAACAGGCTGTCCAGGTCGGCCAGCCGGGAGCCGTTCTCGCCCAGGGCGGCCAGGGCCGCGCCCTTGGCCTCGAAACAGGCGGCCTCGGCCGGAATCAGGAGATCGGGGATTTCCCGGCGGAGAAAATGGACCAGGGGGTCGTTGGCGGTGCAGCCGCCGATCAGCAAGACCGACTGGCGGGGCAGTTTTTTGAGCAGTTCGAGGATTTTGCCCGCCATCATCCGGGCCAGGCCGGCCACCACCTGGGGCTTGGGAATGCCCTTGTTCAAGGCGTGGGTGCAGTCGCTTTTGCAGAAAACCGAGCAGCGGCCGGAGACCTGATGGTGCTTGTCCGGGATTTCCATCTGGTCGATTTCGGCCAGGGAGAGCGACATCCGCCCGATCTGCTGGAGAAAGAATTCGCCGGTGCCGGAGGCGCATTTGTTGCCGGTGTGGATGTTCTGGACCCGGTCGTGGTCGTCGAGATGGTAGATGATGAAGGTTTCGCCGCCGGCGCTGACCACCACCCGGTAGGGATGGCCGGGGGGCAACAGATGCCCCACCGCCAGTTCCACCGCCTCCGGCTCGGAGATGGTGGCGATGGTCAGGGAATTACGGAATTTGCGGCCGGTGGCGCAGAGGCGCAGTTCACTCAGATCGGCCACATCGGAAAGCATCTCCCGCAGCATCCGGCGGGGATTGCCTTCATGGGCGCGGCTCTTGCTCCAGAGGGTTTCAATGGAGTTTCCGTTTTGCCGCAACCGTACCAGACTGACGGTCGAGGCCCCCAGGCAGATTCCCAGCGATTCCATCGGGTCAGTTGCTTTTGTCGTAAGGGCCAAGGAAACGTACTCCGTTGAAATGGATCATATGCGTCGGCGCTTCGGCCACCCAGACTTCGGTTTCCCAGGAAATTTCTCCCAGGTAGCGCGCCATTTCGCTTCTGGTGGCAAACGCCGTCAGATAGACCAGGCCCGCCGAACAATCCTTGCATAAGCGGGCCAATTCCGCGCGTCTTTTTCCGTCCACCGGACCGTGGCTGGTCACCGCCTCGACCAGAACCAGCCAGTTGCTGGCCGGATAATAAAAGATAACATCCGGCATCTTGCCGTGTAAATCAACCGTCACTCCCAAGGAGTGTAAACCGGTTTCGTCAAAATAGCCGAATTTTTCGCCGGTATCTCCGACATATAATACCCGGCCGCCGGGAATGAAGCGGGGCGCGAATTCTTCGATGATTTCCTTTATAAGCCTGCTGTGTTTGCCTGCCGAGAGCTGAACGACGACTCCTTCGGCCATGGTGGCCGGCACCATCCGCATTTTACGCGCCCTGGCATAGCGGCTGATCAGGTCTTCCCGTTTTTTCAGGTAGCCGGCCAGTACTTTTGCCCAGGTTTTCATTCGGTAATGTTCGCGCAAGAGCCGCAAGGCGCCGGGTTCAATTTGATAGCACCATTTCGGGCTGTTAGTCGGGCGTTGCGGATTGTCCGGATTTTCGACCACCAGTCCGGCCGCCACGAATTGATGCATGGTCTGTCGCCGGAAGGTTTCCCGGGTGTTTTCGGCGTAGGGTTTGCCGTAATTGGCGCGGCAGAAATCAAGCACGGCGCGGATGCCGATCATCGGATTTTCCGCATCGCGCCAGGTTTTGGGCGGGGTCAGGTTCAGCAGGGCCAGCAAGGTCAGGGCCGACCGTTCATTCTGTTGGGCCTTGGGAAAATGCAAGGCATGGAGAACGGCAAGCGATTCATCCAGAAGCTGGCGTTGTTTTTTATTCATTGCCGGCGGCCTTGTTCACAAGATGGTCGATTTCTTCCTGAGGCGGAAAAATGTTCCGCACCATATTCCCCCATCTTTCCAGCACCTCACGGCGAGGATAGCGCAGCATGCGTAAATCGGTCGCATTAACCTGGGTGTGGCCGCTGAACTGGCGAAAATATTGATCCGCCAAGGTGGAGTTGAGAAAGAGGGTCAGGCCCTTGGCCAAGCGAGGAGTCAGCCCCTGTTTTCCGGCATGGAACAGGTTGAGATGGTTCTCAAAGCCGATCCGTTCGCCGGGAACCTGGCCGGGGTCGTGGACGGCGGCGACAATTCGGCGCTTTTCCTCTTTGCTGGAGAAGCGCCGGGTCAAAACATACCAGCCGTTTGGGAAAAGCCATTTGGCGGTTTCTCGGACATCGGCGATGGCATTCGGTTTGCGCCCTTGTCCCGGCCACCGCACAAAGCCTTTTTCGCAATGGGACGGATAGATCAACGGCAGGGTTTCATTATCCGGCAGCAGGCGCAGAAATTCCTGCAAACGAAAATCAACCACCGGTCCGGTTGATACCTCAATGCCAAGTTCGCGTAAAGTACAGGGCAACGCCTTGACCCGTTTCTCCACCAAGTCGTCTTGCCGGTCGGCCGCAACATGAATGACCAAGTTTCGGTCATCCGGTTTTACCACCTGTTCGAAGGGAACCGGTCGTCTGGTTAATCCGGTGGCGAAGTCGGTTTGTTCGGTAGCGGAAATCACCACTTCGCCCTGATCGGCGCCTTTGACGAGATGGAAAATGATGTTTTCCTGTAAGACATTATCATGGGCGAATGCTTTACTTCTGGATGTAAAAAGATGAATCTGCCTGATTGATGCGGTATCCAGCAGCAGACGGCGAAATTGTTTGAAATAAGGGCCGTTGCAGAAACTGCGCGGGGTGATGGCAACCAGCTCGCCGCCGGGCCGGAGCATTTTAAGGCCAATTGCCACAAAGGCGGCGTAGAGATTGCCGGTTTCGATCCCGATGGCGCGTAGCAGTCGGCGATGTTCGCCGTCGCCGCGGATTTTTTTGTAGGGCGGATTCAAGATGACATGGGAAAAGTGCGGTTGCCGGGTATTCGTGGAAAACAAGGTTTTTTCCAGTAACTCCCTGCCCTCTCTGATGAAATCATTTGTCCTGATGTCCGCCGTAAAACGGACTTGTGAGGTTTCACAGGCAATACGGCAACGGACCAGCATCTCTTGCAGGCACGGCAACAGGAGCGGTTCCATTTCATAAACCGTTGCCGTGACGGAAATCGGTTTTTGCCGGTTCGCGCAACATCGTTGGATAAAAGCAGCCGTCAGCGCCCCCGCCCCCGCCCCGGCATCCAGCAATTCAATGTCGCCGGCAGGGTTTGTAAACAGGGATGCCATGAACTCACTTATTGTTGAAGGGGTCATGAATTGCCCCATCACGGCTTTACGCTGTTGGTCCAAGGTCGGATTGGAACGGCAGAGCAGTTCGTCCGCAAAGACGGGCAGCGGCATCCGGCTTGATATTTCGCTGTTTTGTCGCGCTCTCTGCGGCATTACTGGTTTCCCCGTAACATCAAAAATAACTTGCGGGCCTTTTCCGCGGTGAACAGCGGCCGGCCGTTAATATTTCAGCCCCGTGCGGTCGCGGACCAGGTCCAGGGTGACGGCCGCCTTTTGGCGGGCCTTTTCCGCCCCTCGTTTGAGAATTCCTCGCAGTTCGGCGGGATCGGCCAGCAGTTGCTGCCGTCTCTCCCGGGCCGGGGCAAAGGTCTCCCATAGCAGCTCCACCAGTTCCAGCTTGATTTTGCCGTACATCGCCCCGCCGCCCAGGTAAAGTTCGCGGGTGGCGGCCAGGCGGTCGGCCGGGGCGAAGAGCTTGTAGATGTTGTAGAGGTTGCAGCGATCCGGGTCTTTCGGTTCCTCCACCGGGGTGGAATCGGTGACGATGTTCATCACCGTTTTTTTCAACTCCTTCTGTTCCATGAAGATGGGGATGGTGTTGCCGTAGGACTTGGACATCTTCTGGCCGTCCAGGCCCGGAATCACCGCCAGATCGTCATTGATCACCGGCTCCGGCAGGACAAAGGTCTCCCCGAAGGTATTGTTGAATTTAAGGGCAATGTCGCGGGCCACCTCCAGGTGCTGCTTCTGGTCCTTGCCCACCGGCACCTGTTCGGCCTGGTAGAGGAGGATGTCGGCCGCCATCAGCACCGGATAGGAAAAAAGACCGTGGCTGGGGGCGATGCCCTTGGCGATCTTGTCCTTGTAG
>DIKC01000053.1:4415-4851 GCA_002421565.1 Desulfobulbaceae bacterium UBA5628
CCGGCACGTCGGACTGGACCCAGAAGCAGCACTGCTCCGGATCGAGGCCGAGGGCGAGAAAATCGGCCGCCGCCTCCAAAGTGCCGCGGGCCAGCCGGTCGCGGTCGTGGATCGAGGTCAGGGCGTGGAGATCGACGATGAAGACATAAAGATCGGCTTGGGCCATCCGGGTCAGCATCGGTTGCATCATCCCGAAGTAATTGCCGATGTGGAGCCGGCCGGAGGGCTGGATACCGGAAAGAATACGCATGGACGCCTCTTGCTGCGGTTTGGGCGAGAACTGCTGGTAAGTCTGCGAATGGTAAAAAAAAACGGAAGCGCAGGCAATCTTTTTCTGCGCTTCCGTTATGGTGGGGCCAGGAGAGGGGCGTCCCTCCCCGGTTTTATTTCACTTCTTCGTAGTCGGCATCTACCACGTCGTCATCGCCCTTCTTGG